>NZ_SFBY01000420.1:0-17853 GCF_007095505.1 Microcystis sp. M_QC_C_20170808_M3Col | reverse complement strand
CCTTATTGTAAACTAATCTTACACAGCCCAAAGTGCGCCGCAATAGCGACTCTTGTTCTGGTGTGGGGTAAAATCGGTAAGAATAGGCTTTTTCCATGGGGAGCATTTTAGCATATATTTCGTAAATGTGTTAATATTTAACAGTAAAGCCGTCGTAGAACGACGGGGTTTCAGACCCAAAATTTTCGATGAGCGATCGCAAAGACCCAGAAAAACTCGCTTCGGAAAATAGGGCTGATAACCCGGAAAATAACGGTAAAACCAGTTTATCGCCCCCCGATGCCTCCGAATACGTCTCCTCTTTATCTTCCCGTAATCCTGTGCGTCAGCGCATCCTACTATTAAAAGATCTTCGACCGGGTAACGCGGGGTTACTACTGGCCCCCCTGATGGTGATGACCATCGGCCTGGTCTTTAGCTGGGACTGGTTAGGCTTTTCTGGGGCGATAGTAGCGATATTAATATCTTTACAGGTAATTTTGCCCTCTATTCGCCAGTGGATCGCCCATTATCTCACCCCCTCTGAACGTCAGACGGTTTTTGCCTTTATAGTTTTTATAGCTGCTCTGGCAGCATTAGGGAAATATTTAGGAGTTTACGGGCGAATATTGCGATGGTTAGAGAGTTTTAAATACGATGAGTTTGGTTCCTGGGCCGAGTGGGTGGGGGCCTTGGGACAGATTATGATCGCCGTGTTAGCGGTCTATGTGGCCTGGGAACAGTACGTTATTTCTAAGGATTTAACCATACAACAAAATCGTATTACCCAACAACAGACGATCGATTCCTATTTTCAAGGGATTTCCGATCTAGCCTTGGATGAGGAGGGATTTTTAGAAGATTGGCCCCAGGAAAGAGCGATCGCAGAAGGTCGCACCGCTTCCATCCTCAGCAGTGTCGATGCCTCTGGAAAAGCGAAAATACTGCGTTTTTTGAGTCAATCGCGGCTATTATCACCGATTAAACGCGATCGTTATCTAGGCAGACCGATTCTAGACGGGGAAGGGGGTTATGCGGAGGATCGAGAGTTTGGTACAAGAGTAGTACAATTGGGGGTAATGTTAGCGGGGTCCGACATTTCTGGGCAGGATTTGCGCTGGACGGATTTAAGCGAAGCGAATATGGTGCGGGCCGATTTAAGTTATAGCGATTTGGTGAAAGCAAATGTATCGCGGACAATTCTCTACGAAGCTAATTTAAGAGGGGCAGATATGAAAGGGATGCGTTTATTTTATGGTTCCCTAGAAAATGCTACCCCCCGCAGTCGTACCATTCCCCCCAATTATGACACTGGAGAACACACGGGAGCAGTGGTAGAAAATGTCAATTTTACCGGGGTGAAAAACATGAGCGAGGAACAACGTCACTATTGTTGTCGTTGGTGTGGGGAAAAGTCCCGCGCAACCATTCCGGGGGGATGTGGTGATATTGCCAATCTTTTGGGCCGTTAACGAAAAACCCTAATTAGAATATCTCCTCATCGGTAAGGGCAGTGCTATAATCATCGGTATTAATGGCCAATAATTCCCACAAATTTATGAATCAAAAAGTCTTTATTCTTGCCACTGCTTCCGCTAGTTTATTAGCCCTATTAGTTACCACTAACTCTGTACAAGCTGCCCCAGAGTCCTTTCATCCTAGTTTCAACACCGAGAACTTAGGTGACATGATTATCGGCAAGACAACCGGCGAAGAAAATCCGATTTTACGTCATCTTAATTGTAGTTGTGCCACCTGCACGCCATCCCTAAATTCCTCACTCAATTGATAATTTTCCACCCCAACGATCCTGGGGGATAAAAGTCCGCTCTAGATTAATTTTTGCCACGGGTTCTGTGAGGGTAAATTCTCCCGATTCGATTAGTGCTTTTAATTCTAAAGCGGCTTCCCGGGCCAAGGAAATACTGGCCAAAGGAGCCACCCTAACACTTTTTCCCTCGATCATAATCCGACCGCTTTTTAGTTTAGCGTAGGTGATTAAACCAAAGGTAGGACGGACTCGCCGGGGAATAGAAAAATCCACCACTGGAGCGACAATTTCCTCATCTTTTACCGCACAATGTCGAACGATTTCCTCGCTTAAAATTGGAATCGGTACTGCTACCCCTAACATTAAAGAAGCCCCATAATTTTTGAAATAACAACCCCGCACCCAGCGAGAATTCATTTGTTTAGCATCACCAATTAAGGCTAAGGTGGAAGCGGGACCAATAGGAGTTCGATTTTGTAGGCGTTTTTGCAGGGGAAAATGTTGGGTTCCTTCCCAGGCAATATAACCGATTCCTCCTCCTAAAAAAAGGCGCGTACCGATGCCTATAGCCTCTAAATCGGGGTCATTTAACAGGGGAGAAATTGCCCCGGGGTTAGAATAAACTGCATTACCCAATCTGGGCTGTAGTGGTCCTAAATAAGTATATAAAGTCCGCTCTCCCCCATTGACTCCGACGATAAAATTCTGGTAGAGATTGCGAGGATTAAAAAGATAAAATTGATTGATAGTCTCCTTAGAAATAATCGTTTCAAAAGAAGTGCGAGGATAACAATCGGTGGCCTGGCCGACAGCGCGCAATTGAATCGATTTTCCAGCGATTAAATCCTCAATAATATGTCCGCCACCCCTTTCGGGATTTTCTCCCTCTAAATTCTCATTTTTGGCCGCTAGATCACTAATAGCACTGGCTCCTAAATATAAATCCACCGCCCCAAAACCGGCATAAGCAGGAATCCCATCTAACCAACATTGACGAATTTTTATCGGCGGATCCGTCTGACCTAAATTAATAATTGCCCCCGAAGATTCCATCGGTTCAAAAGTTCCCGTACAAACCACATCTACTTGGGAAAAAACCTCCTTAATTCCCATCTCGGTAACGCGGCTTTTTAATTCCTCTACTGTCCAGACTACAGCCGTTTTTTTAGCGATTTTGTCGTTGATTTCAGCGATTGTTCTCATAATAAAAATTGGCAAGATGGGGGTTAGGGAGCTTTTTGCTGTTGTCAGTAAACAGTAATCAGATTTGAGTTTTCAGTGAGTGGTATTAACTGAGCAGTATTAAATGGTGGTGACAGTGCTGTCTTTTCACTGATTACTGATTACTGATTACTGATCACTGTTATAAGATGAGAAAGGGAAAATTTACGATCGAAGCTTTTCTATGACAGTTACACCCGTTTCAGCCTCCTTTAATCCTGTTTCTGGTCTAGTTAACCGTATTCTCGGCATAAAACCGCTTTTTGACATCGCTCGCTATCAGGCGCGCAATATGATGATTAAAAGAGCCGAAAAACTAGGCGTACCTTGGCGAGAAACCGTCAAACAATGGCAGCAACGGGATTGGAGTCGGGAACTGCAAGCGATAGAAAATCCCGCTCTCGTCTATCCCGAATACTACGTTTGTTCTTTCCACGCTTACGAAAAGGGCAATTTAGACTGGTTGCCAGCTTTTGAGGTAGAATCTGCCGCCTATGCTGTCCATTCTACCATCTGGCCCGGGGCGGGGATTGACGGCGATCCGCGATTGCGACGGGAATATCACCGGATATTGAAGGAGCAAATCAAGGCAGAAATTAACGATATTGTCGATTTAGGCTGTAGTGTCGGCATGAGCAGCTTCGCACTGCAAGATACTTATCCTCAAGCGCGGGTAACTGGTTTAGATCTCTCTCCCTACTATTTAGCCGTTGCCCAATACCAAGCTCAACAAAAACAAAAGACGATTCAATGGCAACACGCAGCCGCAGAAAAAACTCAATTACCTAGTCAGTCCTACGATCTGGTATCTTCGTTTTTAATGTTCCACGAACTACCCCAACAGGCTACTAGAGAAATTTTCGCCGAAGCGCGTCGTTTATTGCGATCGGGGGGTTATTTGACGCTAATGGATATGAATCCGCGCTCGGAAATTTATCGAAAAATGCCCCCTTATGTCCTAACCTTACTCAAGAGTACCGAACCCTATCTCGATCAATATTTTACTCTCGATATCGAACAGGCATTAGTTGAAGCCGGGTTTCAACCACCGATCATTACCCCCACCAGTCCCCGACACCGGGCGATTGTTGCGCGGGTTTCCGAATCATAATTTTGAGGTAATCAATGAAGATAATTTTTCGTCAAAGTTGGACAAAGATATTAACTATTGTCCCTATCTTCCTGTTAATTTTTGCCAGCAAAACCCTCGCCCATCATGCCATGGGAGGGCAAACTCCCGATAATTTTTTGAACGGATTTTTATCGGGTTTAGCTCACCCGGTTATCGGTTTAGATCATTTAGCTTTTGTGGTGGCTAGTGGTTTAATTGCTGTGGGGATGGAACAGGGTTTATTAATTCCGATCGCTTTTGCGATTGCCACTTTAATCGGGACGGGTATTCATTTACAGGGGATAAATTTACTCTTTCCTGAAGGGATTATTGCCCTTTCCGTGGTGATTTTTGGCGTGATTTTAACCCTGAAAAAAGGTTTACAAACTCATTCTAATCTCCATACGATCGCCCTGGCAACTTTGGCAATGATCGCGGGAATTTTCCACGGTTATGCCTACGGAGAATCAATTATCGGGGCGCGGGTTGCCGCTTTAGTTGCCTATTTAATTGGTTTTACCGTCATGCAATTAGCGATCGCATCTGGCGCTTTTTTCCTTGGCAGTGTCATCAAGGAAAAATTAGCCAAGCAAGCAACTCTAATTAGCAAGTTAATCGGATTGGCAATTATGGCGATCGGGACAACTTTTTTAGTGGGAATTAAGTAAATTAATCTCGATGGGGCTAATTATTAATGAAATCAATTATCAATATTAGCCCCTGTTAGCTATCAATGTTGTTGACAATTATTTTTCACTCCAAAGTAACGGAACTAAATCATCGACAAAGCACGATAAATCAGCAAAATCATAAGGATATTGATTAGACATTATCTTAAAATCACCTTCTGTAATTGCTCTCATTTTTATCCCAGCAAGTTTTTGAAAATTTGTTTTTGATTTCATCTCTTTATAATTACCGGTAGGGGTGATATGGATTATTACTCCATTACAAGCCATTTCCCAATGATTATTATAGGAACGATTCTGACGAGCTAGGGCTTTTTGTGCGCGACTGCCTATTTGAAAATCTTCTGGTCCACTGATTCTTCCCCAAGGTTTTCTTCTAATCTTAAAACTGGTATTTATATTATTATTTTCTTGAATAAAATTTTTAATCTTTGCGGCTGTCCCTTTCGGAGAACAATCTGTCCAGTCATATTTCAAATGAATATGTGGTAGCTCTTGAGAAGTTTGTGGTTTAAACCCAATAATGATTAATCGTCGATAAAATTCCCTGAGAAAATTTTGGAAGACAAATTCCGATGGTACAATTTGTGGAGATTTCACTTGTGTTCCATTTAGCAAAGGTTGAAAATTTTTAATTAGATACACTTCAATCTCATTTAATTCCTCATCATTCCAAACTTGCCAAGCTATTCTTACGGGATAATCTTGATTAATTTCTTGTAATTGATATTCACGATGGTGATTTTTCCAGCGAGCTAAAAGATTAGATGCTTGACCAATATAAAGAATTCTATTTTGAGAATCGATAGCAAAATATATAGCTGAACAATCCGGAAGTTGATTTAAATTATCTAGGTCAACTGAAGGCATTTTTAGAGGGTCGATCAACATAAATTTACTGTTATTTTATTTTCCTTTTTTTGCGATTAATTGTTTCGTTAACTCTTCGATTATTTTCAAGCCTCAAAAACTGTTCCCGTTCGGCTGGAGCATTTGTACTAAAATTTCCAATACGCAGTTTAAATTCAGTACAGCTTACTATTTTGGTAAAGCTTGTATACTAAGGCTTTGAGTTTTTGTTAGATTGATATTTATCAACTTTAGAGCATTGCTGGGCAGAGAGGGAGCTTGAGGAATTTTCTACAGTGTAAGTTAAAGCTTGTATACTAAGGCTTTGAGTTTTTGTTAGATTGATATTTATCAACTTTAGAGCATTGCTGGGCAGAGAGGGAGCTTGAGGAATTTTCTACAGTGTAAGTTCGGAAGAACCTATTTTTTTAGGTTCCAGAGGGGAAGTAACCAAACAGTTTTTTATAATCAGATGCCAGATATCCTCGGTGAAAAAAGCCTAATTCTTCAGCAATTTCATGAATTAATTTTGTCTGATTATTTTGGTTAAGAGATTGATGTAAAGCATTAAGACGAAGCAATTTAAAATAATTGTAAGGAGACATTTGATAGAAGTCTTTAAATATATATTCTAAGGTGCGTTGACTTACTTCTAGGTCTTGACAAATCGTTGGAATAGTAAGATCAGAACGCAGATTTTTTCTCATCATTTCTTCGGCTTTTTTGAGTATAGAGGTGCGTCTGATAGTGTTTTTAGGAGGTTTAATATCTTTGGTTACTGCTAAAGTCAAAAGAAAATCTTTGACAATTTCTTCTTTTAATTTTTGATTGACAAAATTCAATCTTAATGCTTTTCTTTGCTCAGATATTTGTTGGCGATTTAAATTAAATAGCATTTGATAAAGTTGATGACAAGATTGTTGGAGATGACGAATTTTTTCCGATGGGCAAATCACAATAGAAGAAGCGGAAGCATTTAAAAACTTTTTCGCTTCTGGTAGCTCTAAAGTTTGGCACAATTGCTGCAGATAATTATCATTAACGTAAAGATGAAAACGATTGGAAAAAGGCTGTTGAAAAACGGAAATTTCTGATTTAGGGGGCATAATCCCCAGATAGTTATTTTCTAATGAGTACAAATTTTGGAAGAAGACAGAATTCACCTGAAGAGGAATCGCAAAAACCCACATTTGAGAATGGATTACTCCTGCAACATTCGTTAAACAATTACGTTGAGCTAACTCTAACATCACTTCATTGGTGATGATCCTTGAAAGATACCCTTCAAAATAATCGCCACTGAGTTGTAAAGCATCTAAGTTGAGAAATTCTCGATTCTGAAAATAGCGAGAAAAGTCACAAACATATTCACTTTTAAAGGTTAATTCCTGAGAATTAATGAAAATATCGGTCTTATTGTCAAAAATAAACATCTATATATAACTATTTGGTTATTGAGTGAAATTATTTTTTTTTTGCCCATCAATTTAAAAACTTGCGTTTTTTGGATCATCTTAGCATAGCGGAGTAAGTAGTATGAGTTACAGCAGAGTTGGTTTGTTAATTTTGTCCATCAGTGTAATTCCAGTTAAATCTCTCACTTTTTTCCGTTATCAATTACTCAGGAGATTTCGATGGCTAAACAATATATGCCCCTTGAAGATTGCTCTGGGTCTGCGGTATTGGGTGGAGAAATTCCTCAATTACGTCCCCTGGCATTTTCTGATGCTCCAAAATATACCACATTTAGCTATACCTATTATCCAGGGGTATCAGAAATTTACGAGGCTGTTGCTCCTAATATTAGCACTCGTTTCTATGCGATCGAAGCAGCTATTGATTTCTCCAAAGCTAAAGGGGACTTACAAGCTGTTCTGATGGCGCACGGCGGATATTTTGGTGAACATGGTTTCTACATCTATCAGGGAAAACTATGTTATGTCTATAACTGGTTAGGGCAGCCACAGAAGATCGCTTGTGATCTTCCTCGTCTTAGTGGCGAGGTGACACTCAAAGTTGAGTTTGCCAAACCAAAGATAATCGCCCCTTCAGATGAAAAGTTGGGTGACAGCACGATATATGAGATGAAACTGTATATTAATAACATCGAACAAAATGTCGATATTATAAGAACTTTTTCAAATCATACTCTTAACTTCCTAATTCCATATAAACACGAGATTCCTTGCGAGTTTCAAGGTGCGAAGCTGCGAAGAATTATCGTTACTATTACCAATGATGTTAGTGGGATCAATGATGATCAGTTATGATCGATTATGAGAAAAAAGTGTACCAAAATAAGTTAGATAACTAGGCTGGTCTCATTTTTATCGGTCACTAAGTAATAGGGCAAAATTAACTTCTTGGTTAGGATAGGCACTCATGCAAGAGGCAAGAGGTAGTTAGATATGTGTAATTAATTGTGTCTAGCTACTTAGATAACTAAAAATATCCACAACTTTCCATTGTAGAATAACCTGCCTAAAACCGACAAAATTTAAATATTAAACTATGGAAGAAAAAGGCTATCCTGCCGAAAAATCAGCAGAAATTCAAAAATTATTAGATACAGCCACTTTATTTGTCGGTTTACCCCCTGAAAACCTCGCTCAAGTTACTTCTCATGCTGTCACCCGCACTCATCCTGCTAATCAGGCGATTTTATTAGAAAATGATTGGGGTGGTTCGGTTTACTTTATTCTGGATGGTTGGGTGAAAATTCGTACTTACGATATGGGGGGTAAAGAAGTCACCTTAAATATCGTCGGTAAAGGGGAAATAGTCGGAGAAATGGCCGCTTTAGACGAATCTACCCGCTCCACCGATGCTATCACCTTAACCACGGCCACAATTAGCAGTATTCCCGCCCAAGATTTTATTAATCTGCTCACATCGGAACCTTTAGCGGGAATTCATCTTTCTCAATTAATGGCCAGGCGTTTGCGTCAACTTAACCGGCGTTTACGTTTACGGGAGGCCGATAGTCTCTCCAGAGTCGCCGATACTTTACTCTTTTTGGCCGAAGGTCAAGGACAAAAAAGCGGCCAGGGTACGATAATTCCTAATTTACCTCACCGGGAATTGAGTAGCATTAGTGGCCTGGCCCGGGAAACCGTGACCCGATCCTTGACCAAATTGCAGAAAAAAGGCCTGATTCAACGACAGCAGGAATCTCTCTGTATTCCCGATCTGGCCGCTTTAGGAAGATCGATCTCCTAAATTCAGTTATCAGCTTCTGAAGGCAAAAGGTAAGACCCCCCAACCCTAGGGCTGATTCATTCTCCGAATCTAATTCTTTTTTTTGCTACCCTTAATCGCTTATGAGGTAAGCTAGGGAGCAGGGGAGTACAGGTTTTTGCTTTCATGGTAGGTTGATTCATGAATCAACCTACAAAGCACGACGTTTTGACAAATTTTCAGCTATTTATTCCGAGAATTAGCTTAACATAGGAAAAATAACAGTTTTTGGTGTTACTAAGAAAATATAATGAGAGAAATTTGGGGATCCCTATTTATTTTTTTAGTCTGTCCTATAATCGGGGGACTGCCTCTGATCGATTGGATAAATTATCTAGTAACCGGACGTAAATTATCCCAATTAGGGACTGGTAATATCGGTGTAACTGCTGCCTTTTACCACGGAGGAAAATTAGTGGGAATTTTAGCAGTAATTTCGGAAGCAGCCAAGGGAATTATCGTTATTTTCCTAACCCGTGTCTTTTTTCCCACCGGCTCCCCTTGGGAATTATTAGCTTTAATTGCCTTAGTTATGGGGCGCTATTGGTTAGGAAAAGGCGCGGGAACTACTAATGTTTTCTGGGGATTAATTGTTCACGATTTTGTCGCTGTTTTTCTCACCTTAATTATTAGTGGGATTAGCTTTACTATTTTTCGAGAAAAATCTACGGGTAGATTGGTAGGATTATTTTTATTAGCTTTAATTCTCACCTTGCGCCGTCCCCACGATTCAGGTTATATTATAACTGCCATTGCTTTAGCCTGTTTATTAGGGGCAATTTTTCAAAAAATAGCCGACGATTTAGACTTACCTGAAGCAAGTGTTAACAATGAATCAAAAACTATGTTTCGTTTTTTTCGTGGAGATCGATCGCTCCAAACTCTTGATGACAATCTGGCAGCTTCAAAAGTGGGACAAAAAGCCGCCACTTTAGCCTATCTTAAGCGTGCCGGTTATCCCATTCCTCGGGGTTGGATTTTACCACCAGGGGATGATCCACAACCATTAATAGAATCTCTTAATCCTGATATTAATCATCCCTTAGTAGTGCGATCTTCCGCTATTGGAGAAGATAGTGAAACCGCTTCATCTGCGGGACAATATACGACAATTCTTAACGTCATCGATCGAGAAAATTTAGCAGCGGCGATTTTGAGTTGCCAAACCTCCTATAATAGTCCTAATGCTGTTAATTATCGACTCGATCGAGGTCAAGAAAACACGGCCATGGCTGTGTTAATTCAAGAACAAATTCGAGGAGTTTTTTCGGGAGTTGCCTTCAGTCGTGATCCGATTAATCCTCTCAGTCTAGATGTAGTTATTGAAGCTTTACCCGGAGATGCCACCAGAGTTGTATCGGGAAGAATCACCCCCGAAAGTTATCGGGTTAATTTAGAAGAAAATATTATCATCGGAGCGGGAGATATTCCCCCAGCTATTATTCAACAGGTAGCTAATCTTTGTCGGCAATTAGAAACCCTTGATCATGGCATTCCCCAAGATATAGAATGGACTCATGACGGACGAAAATTATGGTTATTACAGTGCCGTCCTATCACTAATTTACAGCCAATTTGGACAAGAAAAATCGCAGCTGAAGTTATCCCCGGGGTGATTCGTCCTTTGCCTTGGTCAATTAATCGTCCTTTAACCTGTGGAGTTTGGGGAGATATTTTCCAGTTAGTTTTAGACAAAAAAGCCCTCGATTTGGATTTCAAGGAAACAGCGACTTTGCACTATCAAAGAGCTTATTTTAATGCTTCTTTGTTAGGAACAATTTTCCGTCGCATGGGATTACCTCCAGAAAGCTTAGAATTCCTGACCAAAGGGGCAAAGTTTACCAAACCACCCTTAACGGCAACTTTGGCTAATTCTCCCGGTTTATTAAAACTTTTAGGACGGGAATTACAGTTAGAAAAAGACTTTAGCCAAGATCAAAAAAACTATTTTATCCCGACGCTCGAAAAAATTAACGCTACTTCCCCAGAAGCTTTATCTTCAGGGGAGATTTTAGAGCAAATTGAGGAGATTTTAACCCTCTTAAAAAAAGCCACCTATTATAGTATTCTTGCCCCTCTTAGCTTCGCTTTGCGTCGCAGTATTTCGCAAGTACCTTTTGAGAGATTGGATAACTCCCAAGCACCAGAAATAGCCTCGATGCGATCGCTATCTGAACTGAGAAAAAATACGATCGATCGAGATTTTGACTCAGCTTTTTCCCTCTGGTTAGAAACCTACGGTTATTTAAGCGAAGTGGGAACCGATATTTCGATACCGAGATGGCGAGAAAATCCCCAATATCTGCTACAGTTATCCTTAGATATTCCCAACAATAATAGCCATAAAAAAGTTAAATCTTCCCATACTGTCCAAAAAAGACTAAATATCAAAAACCAAGTCACTCAAGTTTACTCCCGTCTTTTAGCTCACCTACGCTGGCATTTTCTCGCATTAGAAAACCTCTGGTTACAGCAGGAAATATTATCGGAGACGGGAGATATATTTTATCTAAATTATTCAGAAGTTACCCAGTTAGGTCAGAATAATAAAATCGCCAATCTTAACCAGATTATCCACCAGCGTCGCCAACAATTCCAAGAAAACTCTCAATTAACCGATATTCCCTA
The DNA here is from genome assembly GCF_007095505.1 of Microcystis sp. M_QC_C_20170808_M3Col. Lineage (NCBI taxonomy): Bacteria > Bacillati > Cyanobacteriota > Cyanophyceae > Chroococcales > Microcystaceae > Microcystis > Microcystis sp. M_QC_C_20170808_M3Col. Next base: position 6,368 of record NZ_SFBY01000420.1, on the reverse strand, counting down.
TATCGTTTATGGACAACCCCCGCAAAGAGAATTTTTAGTCTCGAATTTAACTGCTAAAAAACGCTTACAGGGAATTGCCGCTAGTGGGGGGACAGTGGAAGGACGAGTCAAAATTATGCCAACCCTACAAAATCTAGAAATTGCCCCTAATACTATTCTCGTTATTCCCTATACTGACTCAGGATGGTCCCCTTTATTATCCCGGGCTGTGGGCATTATTGCCGAGGTGGGGGGACAATTATCCCATGGTGCTATTATTGCCAGAGAATACGGAATTCCGGCGGTTATGGATGTGCATAATGCCATGAAATTGTTAAAAGATGGTCAATTCATTCGTCTCGATGGCAGTCAAGGAATTATTGAAATTCTCTAGGCATTAGGTGTGGGAGGGTCACTGCGTGCGCGTTGCGGGGGAAGAATAAATGGCTCTTCCTTAATTGATTAGTTCGCTCTAGAGCAAAAACAATTGACAAAAATCGCTAAATGCCTTTCTATATAAGGGTTCCATCCCTTATAACCCCCGTCCATTGCATAACACAAACCGAAGAGCCGAATAAATATAATCTCCTGAATACTATCTCCTCAATAATGACTTCTAACTCAATGGTAGATGTGGGATTTTTGCGGGAGTTCTATTTTTTGGCGACAAAGATAAGAAAAAATTATGTATTAACTCCAAAAACTTGAGAATATTTAAATTAATATTCCGCAATATTTACAAATTCTTAAGAATTAATTGAGAAAGATTTTTATTTAACAACGATGTTGCAATGGTTACAGCGATTTGATAGAATTTCACAGTCGGTTATTCTGTGCGTTTTTGGGCAGCAACGGTTGAAACCCTTGCCACACCTAGAAGGTAATCCTAATGAAGACAGGTAAATGAGTCAATTTCACCCACAACGATGATCTTTTTTTTGTGTAGTTTTATTGCAAAAAAAAAGTTTTTTTGACAAAAAGCACAAAGTATGAATTAGGAAGTGGGGTAGTGGGGAGGTGGGGAAATTGAACTAAAACCCCAAAACCCCAAAACCTAAAACCTGCCTTCTGCCTCTTGCCTCTTGCCTCTTGCCTCCTCTAACATCTTCCCCAACAGCCAACCCCTAACGCTCCTTTTGCCGAGGTTATCTGCTATTTTCCAATAAAAACCTTCTTTCTGCCCGAACAATTGCCTCTCTAGTGGCTAAAACTGCTTCTGTATCCACCGAAAGAGAAGTCACACCCCAAGCAATCAGATCATCGATAATTTCAGGATACTGAACGATGGCCATGCCGCAAACGGAACAGGGAATCTGTAAAACTTTTGCTTGAGTGATAATTTGTTTTAAAGCTGCCCTGACTGCGGGATGACGGGCGTTAAAATATTCTGAGAAATCTTCTCGATCGCTACCTAAAAGTAATTGAGTTAAATCATTAGTACCAATAGCGATTAATTGTACCCCCGCTTGCACATAATCCCCCAATTGAAAGATTACCCCCGGTACTTCCACCATTATCCCCAATTGGAAAGAAGGGACTTGAGTGAGTAAAGCCGATTGTACCCGTTGCCGGCAAAAAATAAATTCTTCCACTCCGCGGACAAAGGGAAGCAGTAAATTAATATTGGTGGCGCTGGTGGTTTGTACCCGTCGTAAAGCTTGCAATTCCAGATCGAATAGAGTCGCATCTAATATATAACCATGGGTTCCCCGACTGTCTTTAGCCGAATGTTGAGCATCAAAAGAACGGTAAAATAAAGGCTTAGGCTGGATACTAAGGGCAAATTGTGCGATTAAATCACTTAATCTCTCGATTAATTCCCCTTGATGCTCTGGTGTTAACCATTCTTCTAGGCTACGCTGGGAAAGTAACTCTAAAATCATCCATTCTGAGCGCAATAAACCGATCCCATCAATAGGCAGATTTTGGATTCTGGCAATACTTTCAGTTTGACTGAGATTAACCATCAAACGGGTGGCAATTGCCGTCCCGTCGGTTTCTCTGGGGGGTTGCGGGGGTAAGGAAATATTTTCCTGAGATGCTAGAGAAATAATTCCCCTCGTACCATCTACTAAAATTATCTCGCCTGAGCGGATAATTTCCGTGGCATTTTTCACCCCGACAATGGCAGGAATGGCTAATTCCCGGGCTAAAATAGCACCATGGCTAGTTAATCCCCCCTGTTCCGTGATCATTGCTCGAATTTGGCGTAAATGGGGCAGTTTTTGGGGAGGTAAATTAGTAGTAACCAGAATGCAATCCTGAAAATTTGCCTCTGGGGAGTCGAAATTGCTGATAACTTTTGCCACTCCCGATACCAACCCCGGGGATGCCCCTAATCCTCTTAGGGGATAATGGGAGGTAGTAGCGGTGATTTCCTGACTGTGACAGTTGAGAATATAAATTTGACCATCCAGCATCATCAGCCATTCTATGCTGGTTAAGGTGGGTTTTTCCGTAAGCAGAGATTGAACCAGTTGACAAAGGCGATCGATGGCGAAATTATCTAAACAGTGGCTTTCCTGTAAACTGGGTGCTAATAATTGTGGCGCAAGCAGATTACTGTCACTATTGAGATAATAAGCGCGGGATTTATTGCCTAATTGCCGACTGCGTAATTGACCGGAGCGATCGATAATATAGGTATCCGGTGCCACTTCTCCATTCACTAAACTGTGTCCTAACCCCCAAACCGCCTGAATTTGCCAGTTATCGTCATTAATCAACACATTTCCCGCACAATTGGCCGGTAATAACGGTTGTACCAGTAAAGATAATTGAACGTTTTCTAAACCAATTCCCATTTTTCGCCAATAAAATAGACTTCTGGCGCTGAATAACTCCGCCCAAGCTTGTTTTAGGGCATTTTCTAGATTATCTGCTTTAATTCCGCTGATTGGGGCAGAAAATAACCCTAGAGTTCGCCGAGCCAGATTAGCTGGTAGGGAAAAGCGCCATACTAGGGTATCCATGGATAATTGTGCCACGGCCGCCCCTAGTTCTTCTAACCAGAGAGGAGGAATTGCTGCTTGTAAAATGGCGCTCCGACTCTTTTTAGCGACTAATTGCAGAGCTTTTGCGTCATCTACGTCTAAATAGAGGGAAGATTGCGGAAAATCAGTCAAGAACGAGTCAGCCTTGTTGATAGTTTCCAAAAATTCCGCAAAAATGTGGTTAAAAATGGCAAATCCCCTGATAATTGGGTATCCTCGCTGGTGTAATTCACTGGCAATAAAAGCTTTTTCCCCCACCAGGGGGCGATCAGAAGCACTAATGCGATCGAGCCAGCAAAGAATGGTCACGGGATTTGTTAAGAATGATGAAAGGATTCTAAAATAATCTATGTGATTTTTGTAACTTTTTACTTTTATCTGCTAGTTTAACTCACCGTCACCATCTTGAGGATGATCTGGGAAGTAGGGTGTGGGGAGATAGGGAAGTGGGGAAGCTGTCTCATCACCCCTAACCCCATCCCCTATCCCCTAACCCCATCCCCTATCCCCTATCCCCTGATAGCTGATAAGATAGGATTCGGACAATATTTGATTGCTGCGAGAAATTCATGGACACACCTGCGAAAGTTTTGTTAGTGGATGACGAACCGGGGGTTCGTGAATCTGTGCAAGCATATCTACAGTACGGGGATGACTTCGAGGTAAGAACTGCTAGTAATGCTAACGAAGCCTGGGATTTACTCAATCAAGAAATCCCAGAATTAGTCATCTCCGACATTATGATGCCGCAGGTGGATGGCTATCAGTTTCTGAAGAAATTGCGCGAAGATGCTCGTTTTCAGACAATTCCCGTGGTTTTTCTCACTGCTAGGGGGATGACAAGCGATCGCATTCAGGGTTATAATGCTGGTTGTGATGCTTATTTATCCAAGCCTTTCGATCCCGAAGAATTAGAAGCATTAATCAAGTCTTTAATCGAGCGCCGTCGTCAATCCTTGCAAGCCACCAGCGAAAACGCTAGATTAGAAGAAATTGCCCGAGATATCCGGGAATTAAAACAGCAGGTGGGACAACATAACACTTTTACTACTACTCCCCCCCCGATTAAAATTGATCTGACCCCCCGGGAACAAAGCGTTTTAGATTTAGTAGCGGAGGGATTGATGAATAAAGAAATTGCCAGTCGTCTAGAAACCAGCGTCAGAAACGTAGAAAAATACGTCAGTCGCTTATTTAGCAAGACTGGTACTAATAGTCGCACGGAATTGGTACGTTTTGCCCTAAAACACGGTTTAACCAGTTAATATAGCAGCTAAGGACAAAGTAGCGGACGGGAGTAGTTTATTAGCTGACGATGACAAGCAACTGAATTACCGATGGAAAACGTTTCATCAGTTCATCGTATGGCTTCTGGCGTTGAAACAAATTTTGTTTTAGAGCTAACCTTCGAGCAAGAGCAGAATGGGAGGATATGTCAACCATGTTAAGCACTGATCTAGAGATAAGACTAGCAACTTTAGAAGCTGAAGTAGCACTGCTTAAGCGTTTGCTACCTACTGTCAGCGAAACTCCCTGGTGGGAAAAAATTGTCGGCACTTTTGCTGATGATCCGGCTTACGAAGAGGCAATGCAGTTTGGTCAAGAGTACCGTCAGTCCCTAAAACCGTTAGCCGAGGAAGCATCCGAATCCTGAAATGTATCTCCTTGACACCGATCATATTAGTATTCTCGATCGCGGGGGTCAACCGGCACAACAATTGCTGAAAAAACTGGCTGCTATTACGAGCAGCGAAGTTGCCACCACAATTATCACCTACGAAGAACAAATGCGGGGATGGCTCAGTTACATAGCCAAGACCAATTCGATTGAAGCCCAAGTTGTTGCCTATCGAAGGCTAGAAAAGCACCTCGCTAATTATCGCACGATTCCCATTGTCGGCTTTGATGAAAAGGCAGGTCAAGTTTTTCAAGAACTTCGGGTAACTTACCCTCGTTTGGGTTCGATGGATTTGAAGATTGCTGCTATCTCAATGGTTAATCAGGCTATCCTGCTGACGAGAAATCTCTCAGATTTTGGGCAAATTGCCGGTTTAAGAGCAGAAGACTGGACGATTACAAGCAACTGAATTACCTATGGAAAACCAACTTTTGCAGCGAATCACCCTCGATTTAAATATCTGTCATGGCAAACCTTGCCTTCGAGGATTGCGTTATCCTGTTGAATTTATCCTAGAATTACTTAGTTCTGGCATGAGTATCGAAGATATTTTAGCCCACTACGATGATTTGGAACGGGAGGATATTCTAGCGGCGTTATTGTTTGCCACTCGATTAACTCAGGTAAAAAGCATCTACCAAATTGCACCATGAAGTTTTTAGTCGATTTACTCAACATTCCCTAATAGAAATGAGTCGCAACTCAATCATCGTTCATCATTAGTAGTAGGACAAGCTGAAATTAGCTTTAAGTGCTTAACGAAAGGAATAAAATCTTTATCTGAAAAAAGGAGCGGAAGATTATTTTCAATACAAAAGGAGGCAATAATAACATCAGCAGTTTTCCTAATAGTTATCCCTTTCTTGCGTAACTGGCGATAATTGTCCGCGCTTTTCAATGCCATTCTCAAACCTAGTAAATCATAAATAGTTAATGAAGTTAGTAAGCGATAGGCTATTTGATAATCCTTATCACTCCTAAAACCTTGGAGAACTTCGGTGAGAATAATATCACCAATAGCTATCGGTTCAACTCCCAGCAATAAATCAAGTTCTGTTGTTTCCGTAGTATTATAACCATTGAAATAATCAATCCAAACACTAGAATCCACAAGAATCATTGATCGTGCCTCATTTCCTCAAGGTTTCCTTCCCATTTAAGCTTACCTTTAAAGGCTTTAATTTTCTCCTGTTGTTTGAGTCGAATCAAAGTTTTAAGACCCAATTCAACAGCTTCTTGTTCAGTCTTTAAACCAGTAGCTTTAAGTGCATCAGCCATGAGTTGGTCATCAATGATAATGTTAGTTCTCATCCTATCCCTAGTTGTGTATAGTAGATTGTTAATATACACATTATATAGTATTTTACTGCTTTTAATTTCCGTCTTATTGCTCCCTAATCTCAAATACCAATAATTGACCACAAGACAAAAACTCTGTGTCTGGAGTGGTTTGTATTATTTCTCCCAATAAAGATAAATAAAAATTATTATAAATTTATAAATAATTGAAAATTTAAATATAAAAAGCCAATGCAACAAAACTTTACAAAACTAGATTTTGTGCGAATTTGCCCAAATTTAGCTGAAAAGCAGGATTCGTTACATTTCGTAATGTGATAAGATCGTGGTATGCTGTGGGCTTAGTGTGACCATGTAACTTTGTAATCGCCGAAAACCCGCGCCAATCAAGGCACTTAATCCCTTATCACCTCCTAAAA
>NZ_SFBY01000042.1:0-23827 GCF_007095505.1 Microcystis sp. M_QC_C_20170808_M3Col | reverse complement strand
GAATATTTATCGATTTTGTCTTCTCTCTTGGCATCCATCCAAAGCCTTAAAGCCTTATTACGGATGAATTGTACTGTACGAATAGCTTCATCAATGGCAGAACACTGACTTGGTTTGACTACCGCCTTCATTTCTAAGACAATCATTGTTTATCGACCTCAAACAACTTATTTTGTTCTAACATATCCCGCACAAAACTGTCAAGGATTTAGTGGTGCTTCGTGTCACTGAGCCTGTCGAAGTGCTGTTCTATATTGGTCGGGTTTCATCCCGTCAGTCAAACTGAGGGTCTTCACCCGACATTTAAGATAAAAAAACAATAACAATCAACGAAGTCGTGGCGGTTAGGGAAGTAGAAAAATAGCTCTTGGGAGGAAACTGTAAAACAGTTTTTTTGCGACTATAGCAGGTTAACTTTGCAAAAGCAAGTTATTTTTACATTTCTTAGCCTTTAAACGCCAGCCTCTGTTAAAGCTTGAGCGAGCATTCCGGCTAGATGGGATTTACCTTGTTGATTGTAGAGAGTAATGGCTTGACGATAGTAGGATAACAGTTCGCGGGCATATTGGATTTGTTCATCGGCAGTTTTTAGATTAAGTAATACCCAGCCTAAATTGTGGTAGGCTTCAGGGTAGTCAGGTTTGAGTTGAATCGCCTGCTCCAGATGAGTTTTCGCTTGCTTCCATTGTCCCAATTGAGCAAGTAATGTTCCTAGTCGATAGGCAATAAAAGGCTCCTGACCATTGTTGTGTAGGTAAGTTTGATAAATTTGAAGGGCTTCCGAGGGATTGTTGAGATGCTCATGGCTAATAGCCGTATTGATAAGCACCCAGGCGGCTGCGTTGGGGTGACGACTAGCTTGTTGAAAGCAAGGAAGAGCCTGACTCCATAACCCTTGTTGAGCTTGTTTCCAACCTTTGAAACCCCAAGCAAAGGGATGGTCTTGAATTTGAGTCAGACAGTCTTGAATGCGCCGGTCTAAATCTTGGCTTTGTTGGCTAGTGGTGGCTTTGTCAAGAGCGGCAAGCAGGTAGGGATAAACCCAATATTGAATTTGTTGATTCTTTTGGGAGGGGTTTTGTTTGGATTTAGTAATTGCTTTACTAGCAGCACCAATAGTGGCTTTAAATTGATTTTGATTGAAGGTAATCCAAGCTTGAATTCCGAGAGCAAAGAGATTGTTACTATCAAGTTTTAGGGCTGTGTTGATAGCGGATTCTGCTTCTTGCCAATGACCAATTTTACCGAAAGCCCAGGCTAAATTAACTTGTATCCAAAGAGCTTGAGGTGAAAGTTTAGCCCCTTTTTGTAGTTGTTGTACGGCGGATTCCCAGTTATTTTGATGGCAATATACCAAGCCTAAAACTCCGTACCCTCTACCATCATTAGGGTTTAGTTGAATCGCTTTTTTGGCAGCAATTTCAGCTTGAGTATCATTAAGATGTATCTGCAATAACGCTTGTTCAACCGCGGCTGCACCATTATTGGGTTCGTTGCTTAAACATTTCTCGTAACTTTGAACTGCTTCGACAAGTTTTCCTTGTTTAACTAACTCTCTTGCTTTTTTTTGTAAAGGAGAAACAAATTGACCTTTGAGCGCATCAATCAGTTCGTCAGCAGTTTGGAAACGATCCTCAACATTAATTCTCATTCCGGTTAGGATAACAGTTTCCATTAAATTAGAAATATCTGGATTGAGTTGTCGGGGTGGAATGAGAGGATCTGAGGAACGTTGCTGCAATAATGCACTAGCTCTATCCGGTGCTTCAGCTGGTAATTGCCCAGTTAAAAGTTCATAGATTGAAGCACAAAAAGCATAAAAATCGGTGGCAGGAAAACGTTTACTCCTTTGACTATATTGTTCATAAGGAGCATAACCCGGTGTTAAGGTTCTGGTCATGTCTCCTGTTTGACCGGCAATAAATTCTCTCGCCGCACCAAAGTCAATTAAAATCGCTTTATCTTGAGGATCAATTAAAATATTGTCAGGTTTAATATCCCGGTGTAAAAAATTATTATTTTGGACGGTTTTTAAGGCATCAGCAATTTGCAGAAAATAGCGTTTAACTCGATCTTCAGTTAGCTTTCCTTCTTGGGTCAGGATTTTAAAAAGAGATTTTCCCGCAATAAATTCCATGACAATATAAACTGTATCGTTTTCGTCAAACCAATCATAAATTTTAGGGATATTGGCATGATTACATTTTTGTTGATGGTTAGCTTCTAGCTTAAATTTACTTATTTGTTGTCGTTTTATTTGAGGAGAAATAGAGGCAGGCCAAATAACTTTATTCCCTTGTCTAGCGGATTTTTCTGGCCAAAGTTCTTTGATAGCCACAGGAGCATTATTCGCTCGATAAATTCCTTTATAGGTAATGCCAAACCCCCCTTCACCTAAAACTTGTTCGATCTGATATTGTCCCTGTTTGAGTAAAGTTCCGATGCTGAGATGATGGAGTGATGTGGTAGTTTTGTTAGGGGATACAGGGGTGAGATTAAAACCACAACTAATACATTGTTGTGTTCCATCGGGATTATCAGTTAGACAGCTTGGACAGAGGATAGACATATTTTTATTGTCTTTGAGACTTATAATTATTGTTAGTTAGGGAAATTACTCTCAGCATTTTCTCTTGCTTCTCTATTTTGAGATATTTGTTCATCTTCTGGTTGTATACCATGTAAATAATGATCGACTTTATCAACGATAATCTCTCCTTTTTCAAATTTAAAAAGAATTGAACTAGAACTTTTTGACCAAATAGTCTCAAAGTGTTCCGAAATTTCTTTGATAATATCAATATGTAAAATCTCAAAGGCAGGATATTCAAAACCTGCCGAATTTAAACAGTAAATCCAGATCAGTTCTAATTGTTTGCTTGAAAAATAACAAAAGGGTGAGAAAACATCTTTGTGCAGACGAACTTCTAGAGAACCTTGCAATACTTTCCCTGGCAATTCTCTAGATAGCTCTTTTAATAAAGGTGAGAGATTATTGACTAGGTTTTGTCTATCTCTGTTAAATTTAACATTATTCAAACAATCTAAAAGTAGGGAGTCTGGATGGAGAGTGAGAATTTTAAATTGACAATTATTTTGTAATTTTTCGACAATTACTTTTTTGCCAATCTCATCATCATTCAGAATTCTCACGGTTTCTGATAAGCAAAGCATTTTTATTTGCTCATGGGCATCAAGTTGTCTTAAATTACTTCTAACCATTTCTCTATGAATAGCTACTTTAGGATGAACTGCTTTTAGATATTTAGTAGCTTCGCTCGACTGAAATATTGTTTGTATCTCTTCCAGCATCTCGTTGCGAAAGGCTAATTCAATAGATGATAAAGTAAATGCTAAAACAAAAATAGAAGCATAAAATTCAACACATATAGGGGATATCACACAAGCCCAACTGTTATCCTTGCCACTTTTTTCACACTCTTTATTAAGAATCATCATATCTATTAGCAATAAAATAACAGCGATTGTAGATAGAGAAATGATCAAATTTCTAACTTTTTTACCCAGAGGATAAAAATATTTTAACACTGAAACATTCAAGTTTTTTTGAGACATATTTACACCTCATTGATTGATTAAATATTGTTTAGTTGCCATAAATCATAAAACATTGCAGAGCTAAAAGCGTTGCATTATCGGTTGCTCCTTTATTAATAACTCTTTGAATGGTTTGATCAACTGCCATTTGTAAAGATTCAAATTGACTAAAAATTTCCGCCAGTTCCTGAGTCGGTACTAAATCCCAAACCCCGTCAGAACAGAGAAGTAAAATATCTTCATTTTCTAAAGTCATTGATAAATTGCTAGTGGTGCGACTTAAATTCTGCACATAGCCTTCACTTAAATGTTTTTTTGAACCGATAGATTTAAGTAAGACATTTCGATCTGGATGGGTTAAGCTTTCCTCTTCTGTTATTTCCCCGTTAGCCACTAACATAGCTACCAGTGAATGATCTTCACTTAGTTGTTGGATTTTTCCTTGTCGTATTAAATAAATTCGACTATCTCCCACATGAGCTACCATTAAGCTATCATTGATCGCTAATACAGCACTTAAAGTTGTTCCGCCATTACGAACAGCATCAGCAATAGATATATTGGCTTTTTGAAATAAATTGAGTAGCCATTCATTCCGCTGTTCTTCTGTTTTAAATTCTGGGGGAAAGGAGTCTTGTAATATAGTTTTAACAGCAATTTGACTAGCTACTTCTCCTTGGGACATTCCCCCCATACCGTCAGCTACAACGCCTAAAATAAGGGTTTCTGAATTGCTGAGGTGTTGTTGTCTTACACCGTAGTTATCTTCATTCTGTAAGCGTTCTGTTGAAAGTCCAACGGTTGAATAACTGGCAATATTCCACTGCACTTTCCGACTTCGCAGTGACTGGCGAGTTTCGATTAATAAGCTGAGAAATTGAGCCAGGGGAAAGCGTTCTTCTGGAAGAGAGGACAAGGCAATTTTCAGCAGTTGATAAAGACGCGGAATCGGAGCAATTTCTAAACTAATAATCTGGTCAGATTGGGGTAATTTTTGATGGGTAGTTTGATACAATAAAGCAGCGATCGTATAACTGCTCATTGATTCATTGATCGAGCGACTTGCTGCAAGTTCAGGAGCGCAATAATCTCCAATAATGCCAGAAGTTAGGCTTTCTTCAATTGAGTAAGCGCAGGTTAAGTCAAAGATTTTGAGGGGTTTGTCTATTTCTATAAACTGGGGAAGCAGGTTAATTAAATACCAGTTTTGTTTAGCTATATAAGAAAATAACTGACAGACTTGAATTACTAACGTCAGTGCTTCTTCTTGAGAATGTTCTTCTTTTAGCCAAGCTTCTAAAGTCAAGTTTTCTTGAGGAAATCGCGTTAACAGAAGAAGTTTTTCTGGTTTCGTCTCGTTTTCAATTGCTGTTTCTGGGTAGTATTCTTCTTCTAAATAGTCTGTTTCTGTGGACGGATTTTCTCCAGAATCATCATCTTTTGTTGAAGTAATGTTGACAAATCCAGAATTTTCTGAGACTATTTGTTCAGGGGCAATATCTTCATTTTGTTTTTCATTTACCTCTTGGGATTTTTCCTTGATTGATAGGGAGTTAATAATAGCTGAATCTACTTGAATATCAGCGATAAGTGGAGCGAGCAAGCTGTAGTTTTGAAGAATTTTTCTCAGTTGCAGTTCCCGATCGAGACTACTATTAAGAGAGCCGACACGCAAAAGTCCCAATTGAGAAGATGTTTCACCCTTTTCCCCATCGAGATCGGCAATAGGCTGAAACTTGACTTTGAAGTAATAAACATCTGCGGTTAATAACCCTAGATAGGCAATAATTTCTATCTGGTAATCTCCTAGAGAAAAAGATTCTTTTTCTCGAATAAGGAGGGGGGGGGAGTTTTCAGTTGATGGTGAAGTCATGAGAGTGAGCCATTAAAACTTTAGTCGAACACAATAGGGGTGGGGCTAACCACCCCAAGAAATGTTAAGGAGTTTGGAAAAGAAAGCGAATTTTAGCGATCGCAATCTCATCACCGGAACTCAGAGGGGTCGGGGCAGTTATTCTGGCGTTAAAGCGAGTTTGACCGATGGGTTTAATAAAAACCCCATTCAGAGAACCAAGGTCTTTAATTTTCCAAGTTCCTCCATCGGGATAAATTTCCGCATGGTTGCGGGAAACGGTTTCGTTATCGGGGAATTTTTCCAAGTCCACATCCACAGGTCCGGTGTCCGAGTCAAAGATGCCAATCAAGGTAAAACCATCAATGAAAAATTCAGCAACTGGGGCGTTAGGGTGCTTGGCAATCAGTCGGGCAGTTGTTGTTATCGCCGGAGTAATCGGTTGGGGCAGCGGCTCTGGCGTGAGTGTTATCGTCGGGGCAATCGGTTGGGGAATTGGCCTGGGTGTGGGTTCCGGGATGGGATCGGGGATTGGAGGCGTAGGTGATGGCGATGCGGTCAATTCTGCACCACAAGCATCACAGTATTCTGCTCCCTGGGGGTTTTGATCATAGCCGCAAACATTGCAAACAATAGCCATTGGTTTTTCTCCTTTTTGAGGAATTAATTAGATTGAAATTAATCTCACTGTTGTCTGACTCGGTGCAAGAAGTCTGCTCAAGTACCGGTTAGTTTCCGAATAGTTTCTTCCGAGAGATCGTCGTTGAGGTCATCGCCCATCTTGACAGTTTTTCCTCTCGATCCCATTTTGACAGTTTTGCGGGTTCCAGAGGAAATCTGACGAGTTTTGCGTAATTCTTCAATCCCTTCATTGAGAGATTCGAGCATGGCATCATTGCCAATTTGAACCGTGATGCGACGGGCAGTTTCTAGGAGTTTTTCCGCTTGTTGGGGGTTACTCTCCGACATGCGAGTTGCGTCGTCAACTAATTGGGAAATATTACGTTGTTGAACGTATCCCATAACTTCTTGATCGACCTGCGCTGTCCCCCCCTGTCCAGGCACAAACTGGACAACAACGTTCTGCGGTAGTAATTCCCCCCGTCGGTTTAAGCCAGGAATGTCATAAGTCAAGCCCAGTTGAGCCAGACGAATTTTTGAACTAGGACGACTATCGATAGCAAATTCTAAGATAAAGATGGTTTCATCCTTTGCTTTGGCGGCACCAATCGGATAGGGAGCTTGATTTAAGGAAAATTCTGCCAAATCGGGATAAACACGGGTAACGCGCAGAAGTTTGACTCCCTGAACAGTTTTTAAGCTCAGGACAAGATTGTTAATCACTTCTTGCTGGGCTTGCTGATAGTCTGCCAGTAGGAGGTTGGGAAGATCGGCAATAGAAACATCGTTACCACTAGCCGTTCCTGGAACAATGTGACGGCAATGCCCTCCCGTCTTGCCGCTTATGTCTGTCAGCAAGTTTTCGTTAAACTCGCCCACACCCAACGCCGTAATCGAAATCCCTTGACTGGCAAATTGTTGGGCTAAGTTTTGGCAATCATCTTCATCAAAGGTGTCGCCATCGGTAAAGATCATGGTATGGCGGCTAGTCATGCTTTGATTAGCTAGGAGAGCCAGGGCTTGATTAATGCCTCTCCCCATACAAGTTCCACCGCTAAAATTTCGCAGTTTAGCGATCGCATCTTCCAGTTGACGGGTTTGGGTAACTGGTGTTAAGCCAATCAGAGTAGAGGCTTGATCGTCAAATTGGATCAGAGCAATCCGATCTTCCGGGGTGAAGCGTCCTGAATTAATCAGGGTGCGAAGCGACTCAATAACCATGTCGATTTTGGCAATGCCGCCCACCACTCTCGTGTATTTCTTCCCATCTTGTATATAGGTTTCGCCGGTGGGTTGAAAATCGCCGGCCACAATTTCGTACATCGAGCCACTGGTGTCAATTAGAAAGACAAAGGTAGTAGAAGGACGGGTTTGAGCGACTTCTCTAGTGGGTCGCAACTTCAGCATAATAAACAGTCGCTGATCTGGAGTATCGGCCGGTAAAAATTCTCGATGGGGGGTAATAGATACGTTAAGCATTAAAATTTCCTTCAGAGAATAGGTTAAGTGTTGAAAATGTCTTCTAAAGGGGGAAACATTCCCTCCATGGGTTCTATAGCCCCTAAATCGGGGGTAAAAAGAGGGGGTAACTCTTGATTTCCTTCGTCTTGGATGTTTTCAAGGTTCGACTCGCTCAGTAGGGGTAAATCTAGGGTCAGGACAGTTTCTCGATAGCCTTCTCGGATATCTTCGACCCAAGCGGCGATAATTTGATTGAGACGGTGATCGTTGATAGAGCATGAGCTTCTGGCCTGAAAATGTTTTCGGATTGCTTGGCGAATTTCCTTGGTGAAGATAGCTTCAGGATCATTTTCCTGATCGGCGGTTAGATCTAGAGGATAATCATATCTTTCTGGCGAATTTTTCAGGTGAAGAAAGAATTTATAGACTACCATTTGGGCGGCTAAAATAAGATTAATGGGTTGATAGTATTCGATTGGACGGTTCGGGCGATGTTTTTACCTCTAGCGTAATCTGTCCAAATTTCCGGCGATCACCATCCTTTAATTGATGCTCTAGTTTTTTCATTCCCTTGGCTTGTCCATAGGACGAGTTATACTGCATGATAATGATTTCCCCTTTTTGAAAAACCTGAGCCGTGATCGGGGCATAACCTCTCCTAGCGTGATCGCCGCTACCAGACATCCCCCCGCACCACATAATCCAAAAATTAGGGGTTTTCTGAGATTTCGCCTGATCTCGCCCAATAAGTTCTGCATTTTGGTTTTGGAGGTGTATATTATATTTTCGCCAGAAGACCTGTGATTTATGCAGAAGTGTTAAAAATTCCGATAGGAATAAGTTATCAGTCATTCTGACTTTTCCCGTTATCTTTTTAGTTGAGTGATCCTTTGATTTCCCCCTATCTCGAAGTCCTATTCTCTCGTCGGTTATTGTCATTAAGACTAGCTTATTGAAAACTGTGGATAGCTTGAAACCCTTATTATGTCATCGTTTTCAGACTTAGCGGGAAAAGTAAGATCGGTCATTGACTTGGCATCGACAAATAGTGCCAATTCAAAGTAAGCTAGACGGCTTTTACTTCGGATCACCGATATAGACTCCAAAAGGGTTATAGCTATTGGATCATGCAGGTTAAGCGCCGTTTAGCTTAGTATCTGGAATTTTCTAGTTAACATTTTAGGGGGTCTCATTGCTTACACTTATAATCCTATTAAGCCTTCTCTGGATTTAGAGGCAAAAAGCTTACCTGCTCTACCTTCTGCCTTTTTTAAACTGCATCGAACTCACATTTTACCCCTGTCAGCTTTCACCGATATTCAGCAAGCCCTAGGTAAAAAAATTAATTGTTTCAATCAACAATCTCAAATTCTATTGACTGCTCTTGGGCAAAATTATAGGTAAAATGATCGATAATATTAGTATCGCTCAATTCGAGATTATAAAAATCGATCGCTGGTTGATCAAAAAGTGGGCCAGCGTGCCAAGTTCCCACCTCTAATTTAATAAAACAGTCCCCGGGGATGCGAAAAACCTTTAATTTTTCTAAATCCGGTTGAGTCTGAGGACTAGGGGGGGCCACTCCTAAAAACCACTCTTGTCCCCCCAAAGAACCAAGACATTGGGTACATTGACTATGACGAGTAATTCGCTTAAATTTACGTCCGCGAGTCTGTAAACGCATAATATAAAAGCGCGGCACACCGTTTTTTAAATGCAGTTGTGCATCGCTTTCATCAAATATTTTCCCGTCATGACTAGGGGTTATTAATTGACCGTAGGGACGGAAACTCTCGGCGGTAATTAGTTGCGATGCCAGGGGACGAACGGTAATCGAATTACTCATAAAAATTACTGCTGACTAACAGTTATAGCTGTACCATCTCGGAGAGAAAGAATATTATTAACGGCAATTCTTTCCCCGGCATTTACTCCAGAAATAACCTGATAAGCTTGCCCTTGAATTGTGCCGACTTGAATTGGTTTTTGTCTTACCACTAAACGCTCCTCGGCATTTTCTTGACCTTCTTTAGCCTTTTCTTTTTCGGCCACAAAAACAAAATTTTGCGCCCCGATGCTAGTCACTGCCGTGGTGGGGATTAATACCCCCGGTTTTTGATCCCAAATTACCCGCGCCCGCACATATTGATTATTGCGAAGACTGCCATCATTAGTAAAGGAAAATTTCACTAAAACCGATTGGGTAGCTTGGGAAACGGTGGGGGAAATAAAAGTTACTTGACCGCGAACCCCCGCACTGCCATCAGGATTAATAATTTCCACGGGCAACCCGACACGCAGACGCGGTTGTAATTCCACGGGAATCTGCACATTTAGTTCCAAAGTTTTATTGTTAGTCAACGAGGTTAATTCTTCACCTAGGGAGATAATATCGCCGACCTTTCTTTGATTAAAATCGCCGACAAAACCAGCAATCGGGGCGGTAATGGTGTTAAAAACTAAATTCTGACGCGTCGCCCCTAATTGCCCCTCAGTGCTGGCTACCGCCGCTTGACGACTGTTCACCGTTGCCGCTGCCGCCGCCACCTGTTGCTGTGACGCTAATTCGTTTTGAATGGCGATATTTAATGCTTCTTTGTTTGCCTGTAGGGTAGCTCTAGCCGCCGTCACCTGTTGACGGGCCGCATCACGATTTTTAGATCGGGCCTCTACTTCCGCCCTGGCGGCCTGAATGTCGCGGCGGCGATCATCTAAGTCCTGTTGGGGCTGTGCCCCTTGTTTGACCAGAAATTCGGCTCTTTTTAGGTTTTTTTCCGCTAAATCTAAATTAGCTCTCGCTCTCTGTAAATCGGCTTCGGCGGCGCTCAACGTGGCGATCTGACTTTTAACATTAGCTTCGGCATTGGCCACATTTGCCCGATTCTGGGCAATTTGGGCTTTATTAGCGGATGCTTGCGCTTGTCTTTGCCTTAAATCCGCCTCAGACGCATTGAGGTTCGCTTTGGCCGAATTTACCTGGCCGATGCCGGCGTTTACCTGTTGCTGTTGTTGTTCGGGATCCAATTCGGCGATTTTTTGTCCCTGAGTTACCTGATCGCCAGATTTAACGAAAATAGACCGAATCCGACCAGTAATCTGGGGGGAGACGCTAACACGCTCTTGGGCGATCAAAGTACCCACAAATTCGCTACTTTGCACTAATTTGTCGGTGCCGAGGGTTTGCAGTTTGACGGGAACGGCCGCCGGTCCTGTGGCCTGGGGGGTTTGGGGGGCGCAACCAGCTACAATTAGGGAAACGGCGATCGACGAACCGATCGCTGTCGATACGTTAACGGATCGTTTAATCATTGTTAAATTTGGGGGTTTTTGGCAGAAAAAGTGCTAGTAAATCGGAAAAAGAAGAGGAGGATGAGGAGAGAAGCTTTTCCTTAAATTTTACTCTACAGAATTGATCGCCGTGATTCTTGTTTGCTTTGCCCTAAGCTAACAATATTACAGGTAACTAATCTTTGGGCGAGGGTGGTGTATTCTAGGCGACCACCGGCGATCTGGTATTCGTCCCGGGGCGCCGGCAGATGACCGACGGGAGCATTGAGGGTATAGTTAAGATTTTCTTTAAAAATAATCCAATCACCATCTTTACGCCAACCGATTCGATCGCCAAAAGTTTGAAAATTTTCGATCGCCACTAAGCGGCCCGGTCGATTACCTGTCTCGATAAAAATGCGAAATTGGGTAGTGAAACTAAAACGACCCCCGGAAGCTTCTTTCCAGAGTTGATCCATCTTTTGCAGATCCCAACAGGCCAATTTTTGCAGGTCTTCCATGGTAAACCAGCCCTGTAATTCCCGTCCGGTTGCTTTCAGGATTAAATTACGGGTTTCATCGTTAGCTTGTCGCCAATTTTGTTGAGCGAGGAAATTTTTCAGGCGAGTGTAATTAATGCCCGTGGTCGGTGATACCATTTCCCCAGAGGTGGCAGTCTGGGCAACGATCGGCGGCAAGGGATTGAGAAATAAAGCGATCGCAAGAGTGATCTGACACAAGGAAAAATTAATTCTCATAAACCCTATTTATTAACCTGATGCAAAGAAATCCTACAATAGCATAGACGAAATTTGCCGTTTTTACCGCCTCCTTAACTCCTATGGCTTTCACTTGGATCCGACACCACATTTTGGGATTGCAAGACTGGCAACCGGAAGAATACCAAACCCTGCTACAAACGGCCTCTAGTTTTCGTGAAGTTCTTTCCCGACGTACCAAGAAAGTGCCGGCCCTACAAGGTCAAGTGGTGACAAATCTTTTTTTTGAACCTTCCACCCGCACCCGTAGTAGTTTTGAACTAGCGGCCAAACGTCTCTCGGCCGATGTTCTCAATTTTGCCCCGGGTAGTTCCAGTTTGACTAAGGGGGAAACGATTCTCGATACCGCTTTAACCTATGTGGCCATGGGTACGGATATCTTTGTCATTCGACATCAACAGTCGGGAGTTCCCGATTTAATTGCCGCAGAAATGGATCGTTTGCAGTCGGGGGTCAGTATTCTTAATGCTGGGGACGGTCAACACGAACACCCCTCCCAGGGACTTTTAGACCTGTTTACGATCTGTTGTATGTTAGATGAAGAAAATCCCCGTTTAGAACTGTTAGAGGGCAAAAAAATCGCTATTGTTGGGGATATACTCCATTCTCGTGTCGCTCGGTCTAATATCTGGAGTTTAACCACGGCTGGGGCAGAAGTACATTTGTCCGCACCCCCCACCCTCCTGCCGAAATATTTTGGGGAATTGTGCGATCGCCTATTTCTCCACTGGGATTTAGAACCAGCTTTAGAAAAGGCCGATTTTGTTATGACCCTGCGACTGCAAAAAGAACGAATGACTGCCAATCTTTTGCCCAGTTTACGGGAATATCATCAAAGTTTTGGCATTACTCGTCCTCGTTTGCAATCCTGTCAACCGGGGGTTAAGGTACTTCATCCCGGTCCTGTGAATCGGGGAGTGGAAATTAGTTCCGATTTAATGGACGATCCCGATTTTAGTCTGATTTCCCAACAAGTTACCAGTGGTGTCGCTGTCAGAATGGCTTTGTTATACCTCATCGGTAATCTTCGCAGCGACCAGTAAAAGCTTCTCAGGGATTTGCTCTTTTAGTCTGGTTTCATTGAAACAATCCTAAAGTTTCTATCAAGGTAAATATCATACTTTCTTCCTCCGTCACACACAGCATCTTCTGCTTCAAATAGGTTAGTCTCAACATCAAATTTCATCGCTCTAGGATTCCTACAGCCCTGTTTTAACAAAGTATCAGTCAACCGTGATTTTTCTTCTGCGGTCAAAGCTCGATAATCACTACTATTAGCTTGACCTGCATAGATTGACATTCCCATAATACTAAGGGATAGTAAGCTTATTATCGATTTGGTCTTCATTTTTTCAACTTCCTGAATACAATAAAAACATCATTGCAAGGGTTTTAGACCCAAGTTTTCGGTAATTAGTTCGGCACGATTACCGACGAACTATATCTTAGGGGAAGCATACCTAGATTGCAATAAGTATAAATACTCAAGCTATCCCTGGGGCTTTTCTAGAAACTTTGACCGATACCGAATTCCGTTCTCAAGGGAAGGGTATAATTAAACTAAGAAATCAACATTTTCAGCTAAAGCCATGCAATTAGCCTTAGAACAAATTATCGTCAATCCCGGTCAACAGTTACTTTTAAAAGAGCTTAACTGGCAAAAATTTGAGACAATATTATCAGAATTAGGAGAAAGTCGTGCTTCTCGGTTATCCTACAGTAACGGAATATTAGAAATTATGGTACCTTTACCCGAACATGAAAAAGATAAAGAAATCATTAGTTATATGGTTCAGTTTTTGTTAGAAGTACTCAATATTGATTTTGAACCGTTAGGATCAACAACATTTAAAAACGAGCGGATGAATCAAGCGGTTGAACCTGATGCCTGTTTTTATATTAAAAACTATCAAGCCGTTATTGGCAAAAATAGACTTAATTTAGAAAGTGATCCCCCCCCTGATTTAGTCCTAGAAATTGATATTACTTCCCGTACCTATTTAGATAATTATCGACAGTTAGGTGTTCCCGAACTGTGGCGTTATACTCAAAGTGGCCTACAGATTAATTTATTACAAGAAGGAGAATATATTGAGTCTTTAAGCAGTCCCAATTTTCCTCAGATTCCGATTATTGAATTAATTAATCAATTTGTTAAACAAAGTCAACAACTGGGGAGAAGTGAAGCCATCAGAAACTTTAAAAATTGGCTGACGGAAAATATAGATAATAGTTGAAAATCCTAACATTTTTGACTTAGATAAATTTGTCCGTCGAGAGTTGTATAAACTTCTTGCGGTTCAATGATTCAGTTTGTTACTAGAATCTAGTTCACAAAAATAGATTAGATCATTGTTTTGAGCAGGGGATTTTTTAACCTCAGTGGGTGTGGATAAATCAGACAGGACAGAGGTTACAGCCGTTGGTGCTAGTTCTGAAAGTACCATGGTTATTCATTCCTCGTAGTTCGATTTTTACTTTGATAATTAATCAATTCACCGAGGCCGATTAAAATTCTAGAAACTAGCAGAATGAGAGCCTCTTGATTAAGAAAATATCCCGTAGAGGCTGTTAAAAAGTTACTGTTTTCTTGTCAGTTAAATTTTGTTAAGATAATGCCCAAAAACTACAATTTATGGTAGGAAAAGAGGTAAGTCGAAACCGAGTTTGATTTTTGCTTACTCTAAATCAGAAAGGGCATTGGGCAAGATTAGCTAACTATCCCTTTTTTGCCTCTTCCAGGTCATGATAATGCTGATAAGCGCCGATTTCGGGGTTAAAGGGGGCGATTTCTTCAGTTACAGTTAATCCCAAACCTTCTAACATTGCTTGTAGGACAGAATCGGGGGCCAGACGGAGGTAATCGGGGTTAATTTCTAAGGCCACATGACGATTACCGAGGTGATAGGCAGCTTTGAGGAGTAAATCGGTTGAGGGGGCGGTAATAGTGATAACTGGTTCTGGTTTAGCAATAATTTGAATAATTTCGCCGTTTTCCCCCCGCAGGAAATCGCGATCCTGTAGAATTGTGCCGCGGGGTAAACGAAAACAGAGGGAAAAACCTTCGGGACTGTCGAGACGATAACGGCTGCGAGTGCGTTCTTCGGCCGTAAGTAGAAGGCTAAAAACTACCGTTTCTGGGGGAGGTGGACTAGCGGTATGACGGGGGGGTAAGCGCTCGGTAAAAGTTAACATGGTAGTAGTCAATGGGAAAAAACATTCTTAATTGTAGCCCTGACTCCAGCTTGACCCGAAAAACTGAGGAACTTTTTCTATTTATTCTCCCGTTGCAGACGAATCATCTCATTTTGCACCCGTCGTCTCAAGCTATCATCGCTACGAATCCGGTTAGTAATGGCGTTAAATTGAGCTGCGGTGAAGCCACTATCTTGGACAATCTTTTTTGAGTTATTACAATAATCGACGGCAATTCTTTGGGCATTAGCTGGAAGATTATTAAAGCTTTCCCGGTGGTTACAGGTAATTACTGGGGGACTTTTGCCTAAAATTTGCGAAATTGCCTGATAAGCTTGTTTTCTTTCGGTTTCGATCAACAAAACTGCTTTGGCATAACGTTTAATTTGGTCAGCCGTAAAATCTTGAGTATAAGCGGAGGACTGAAAACTAACCACATCCGTCGTCCAAGAAAATTCGGGAATCACACCGCCAAGAATGGCGATTACTGCCAAAAAAGTCACAATAAAAGAACGTCTTAAGCTTTGACCTAGATCGGCTAGGGGATAGCAGTAAATCACCATGCGAGTTTGTCGCTGAATAGATAATGATAGCAAACTTTCCAGTTAAATCCTGCTTTTTTGAATATTTTTAACGATCATAAGTTCCAATTCTAGCCAATATCTCCTGGGCCCGAACCTTAATTTTTGGGCAGAAATTGCTTTGGTAAACTTTTTTAACGTTTCTAGGGGCAAAATTAGTTAAAAATCTTGGAGAGAACCGATGAACGATTTTTGGGAAGTTAGGATGCCTATCGCTTTTAGAGAATATTTATCGGCAATTTAGCCCCCTAATCTCTTTTTATTAGCTTATATCGCTGTTAATCTCTCGCTTATTCCCTTTTTGTGTCTCCAGTGGCGAGGAATCAGGAGGAAATCTAGATAAATTAAAGGTTTCAGCGATTCCGATCGAGACAATTCCCGCTTAGAATAATGCAGTGGAATATATAGCCAATGAGGATTTGAGGCATTATTTAGTGATCTCGATCCTGGCGAGTCCTCCACAGGGGAACCATAAACTACTGACAACCACCCTAAACTCAGAAAAACCGCAAAACAAGGAGTTAGCGCATGAATAAAGGTGAATTAATCGATCAAATCGCTCTCAAAGCCTCTGTCACCAAAAAACAAGCAGATGCTGTTCTCACTGCCGCCATCGAAACCATTATCGAAGCGGTTTCTGAGGGGGACAAAGTAACCCTAGTAGGATTCGGTTCCTTCGAGGCCCGGGAACGTCAGGCCAGGGAAGGACGCAACCCGAAAACCGGCGATAAGATGGAGATTCCGGCCACTCGCGTCCCGGCTTTCTCGGCGGGTAAACTGTTTAAAGACAGAGTAGCCCCAGATAAGGAAGAATTAGGGCTGGCTGAATAAATCTAAAAACCTTGTTGGATAAGACTTTTAGACTTTTTTCCCATCAAAGAGTGCCTTAGCCCGGGGTGATCGGGGGGAAAATTCAGGGACTTTTTCCCTGAAAATTAGGTAGTTGACCACCTGAAAATAGGTAAAACCCTACACCCCACACCCCACACCCCACACCCTGCCCCCAGGGAAAACTTTTTGCCGCAAACCCTAATTACTGTTGAGCTTCGATCGCTGTAAGTCTTTTGCCTAGACCTAAACATGGTGGTAATCTTGACTGGGCGGCCGCCATTGCCGGCTGTCCAGTTTCCTCTATTCTCGATTTTTCTGCCAGTATCAACCCCCTCGGTCCGCCGGAAAGCGCCCTAACCGCTATTAAAAGCCATTTAACCAGTCTGACTCGTTATCCTGACCCCGCGTATTGGCAGTTGCGTTCTGCCCTCGGCCAATGGCACAATATCGGGCCAGATTGGATTCTCCCCGGCAATGGTGCGGCTGAGTTATTAACCTGGGCCGGTCGGGAATTAGCAGCATTTGATAGTGTTTATGTACTAACACCCGCTTTTAATGATTACGAACGGGCTTTAAAAAGTTTTGGCGGGAAAATCTGCAAACATTCCCTAGATTTAACCAGTTTAAAGCCGGTTAATCCCGAAAAACAAGGCTTATTACTCAATAATCCCCACAATCCCACGGGGAAACTCTGGACGGTGGCGGCCATTCGTCCCTATCTATCGCAATTTGGTTTGGTGGTAGTGGATGAAGCTTTTATGGATTTTTTACCCCCGCAACAACAGGAGAGTTTAATATCTCTCTTGCCGGAATATCCCAATCTCGTGATTGTGCGTTCCCTAACTAAATTTTACAGTCTCCCCGGTTTACGTCTAGGATACGTCCTCGCCCATCCCGATCGCCTGTTACAATGGCAAAGATGGCGCGATCCTTGGTCGGTGAATAATTTGGCTGTGGTTGCCGCTATTGCGGGAATTGAAGATAGGGATTTTCAACAACAAACTTGGGATTGGTTAACAGCAGCCCGTGAGGATTTATGGCAGGGATTAGCTAATTTTCCGCAATTACAGCCCCAAACCAGTGCCGCTAACTTCCTCTTAGTACAATCTCAATCTTCCTGTTTACCCCTACAGGAAGCTTTATTAAAATATCATCGAATTTTCATCCGCGATTGTCTCAGTTTCCCCGAATTGGGCAGCAATTATTTTCGGGTAGCTGTCCGTTTACCGGCAGAAAATCAACGATTATTATCGGCTTTAGAGAGTATTTTAGCCGCGTCTGATAATTAGACTTCCCCTTTGACAAAAGGCCATAACCTGTGCCGTATTAGCAATACACCAGATTAACTCCCCCCGTTACTGGGTACAAATTAAGGAAACTTCCAATAAATCTAACGCATGATTGTTGCAGAGAATTCGGTCGATTTATCTTAGAAAAACGATAACTTCCCTCTCTAATCGTACCTTCTACTTACATGGGTACATTGCTGGGGCTTAATCTGTGTGACCTTTGATAGATAAGGGTTTTCGGCTATTGTAGTATATCTGTATGGGGAAAGTTCAGATATTGCTTTTTTTTCTCAAAGACAGTAAACTCAAATGTATTGTAAATGTATTTCAGATGAATTATGACTCTATATCTAGTAGAGGATGATCGACAAGAAAGGACAAAAGAAGAGGTGAGCGAGATATTGGAGCGCATTGCCACACTCGCATCAAAATCCCAGGGAGAGTTAATCGAAGCCCTAATCGGTGAAAGAGAGGGGCGGTTATTCCTGATTATCAAAGCGATCGATCGCGCCTCCCTCGAACAAGTACTAGAAAACGCTGGGCTCAGTTGGCAACTAATCAAGGAAATGCGCTTGATTGGGCAGGACTTAGCCACTGTGCGAGAGCGCCAAGACAAAGCCAACTATCTAGTACAGTGGAATTTACCACCGGGGCTAACGATGGAAACTTACCTGCAACGAAAAGCGGAGAAAACCCCCCTTTACGCTCAAGTGCCTGAAGTCAGTTTCGAGCGTACCTATGTTTGCGAAGACTTGACTAAATGTCTCTGTTTCTACGATAGTCCCGATGAAGCGGCGGTAAAAAGAGCCCGAGAAGTGGTCGGCGCACCTATAGATAGTTTGACCTCGATTGAAAATATTCACCCCTAGGAGAGAACAATTATGCTCGATCGAGGCTCCGAAATCAGTTCTTTTCTAGAAGAAAGAGCCACTGACCTCAACAACGGTACAGCTAATCTCAACCTCGGTTGGGCCCTAACCAAGCTAGGAGAATCGGGCTGGTTCGGCTATGCTATACCTGAAAGCTTAGGGGGCCGGGGTGGCTCCTTATTACAGGCAGTAGAGGCGATCTCCTCTGTGTCCCAATGCTGCCTCACCACCGGTTTTGTTTTCTGGTGTCAGCGCGTCTTCAGCCAATATCTGGCGGCCAGTAATAACACTTACCTACAAAACAAAATTCTACCTGCTGTTCTCAAGGGAGAGATAGCCGGGGCAACAGGACTCTCTAACGCTATGAAGTACCTCGGCGGGATCGAGGAGCTGCGTTTACAAGCAAAGATCGAGGGAGAAAACGTCACTGTTAATGGCTTCCTGCCTTGGGCTTCTAATCTCGACTCTAACGGAGAATTCATAGTGGCCGTTGCCGCTCAAACTACATCTGGACAAACTCTTATCCTCGCCCTTCCCTCTTTCGCAGAGGGGTTAAAACGGGGTGAAGACCTACAATTATTGGGTTTACAAGCTTCCCGCACCAGTACCCTTGAATTCGATCGAGTTCAGTTATCTCACGACTGGATTATCAGCTTTGAAGCAGAAAAATTTTTACCCTCAGTCCGCCCCTGTTTCTTGCTGTTACAATGCGGACTGGCCCTTGGCATTACGCGTAAATCCCTTGGGGAGACGGAGAAAAGTTTAGGGGGAAAGGCAGCGGTAGCGAGCAATCGTTATTTCTTCGCCCGCGAGCGTCTGACTCGTCTAGAAAAGAAAATCGAGCAATTCAGCACCCTAGAAAGCTTCGATCTCGGACGAACACGCCAACTATTCACCCTCAGAGTGGACATTACCCGGTTAGCGGTGGAATCCGTATGGTTAGAAGCGGAAATTAAGGGAGGAAAAGGCTATTTTCGTAATAGCGACACGGCGCGACGGCTGCGCGAGGTCGCCTTTTTACCAGTGTTAACTCCGAGCCTGATTCAACTAGAAAGAGAGTTACAACGTCAGTCCTCTACCGATAAAATTCTCACTGGCGAACTCGATCGAGCGGGGGTGAGGGAATGAGCGTCGCCACTGATTACCCCGTCCTCACCCTGAAAAATCTCCACAAACGCTATAAAACCCGCAATGGCTACCGTACCGTTTTTGAGGATATTAACCTACAGGTGCGGTCCGGTGAGGTGGTTTGTTTGCTTGGGGCTAGTGGTTGCGGCAAATCTACCCTCCTTGCTACCGCCGCTGGTTTGCAAAGTGCCGATGGCGGAGAAATACAATTGCACTCACGACCCCTACAAGCACCAGACATCCGCAGCTCGATCGTCTTTCAATCCCCCGCCCTTTTACCTTGGTTAACCGTTTGGCAAAACGTGGCTTTTGGTTTGAAATTAAAGCGGATGCCCCGCCTCGATCATCAGCAATTATGCGAAAGGGTTCACACCGCTGTTAAAAGCGTGAAACTAGAGGGCTTCGAGCGTGCCTATCCTCATCAACTATCGGGCGGTATGGCTCAGAGAGTTTCTCTAGCCCGCGTCCTCGCCCGCCGCCCCTCTCTCCTCCTCCTTGATGAGCCGTTTAGCGCCCTCGACGCGATCACCCGTTTCGAGATGCAAAAACTCCTCCTAGAAGTCATAGCTCTCTATAACAGCACGGTTCTCCTCGTTACTCACGACATCGATGAAGCCTTATTAGTGGCCGATCGAGTTCTTCTCATGGGCCGTCATCCAGTGGGCATCCGCCGAGAATGGACCATCTCGATGCCGAAACCCCGTTTCGAGTCAGCGAAGCTTTTGAGTGATCTACGCCGGTCAATTTTTCAAGAATTAGCCTTTGTAATGACACTGTAAATTTATGAACCTAGACGATAATTGTGCTTGTTGCGGCATGAGCCGTCGAGATTTCCTGAAACTTTCGGCACTGTTTACCAGTTCCTTCGGAGCAGCGATCGCCGCCGATAGTGGGAATCTCCCCGTTAACGCCAATGCCAACGACCAGCCTGTGAAAATCGGTTATCTACCGATTACGGATGCCGCCCCCCTATTGGTGGCCCACTCCCGAAAACTTTATCAAGCGGAAGGTTTAACGGCAGAACAACCGCGCCTATTCCGCTCTTGGGCGCAGATTGTTGAAGCCTTTCTCGCTCGGCAGGTGAACGTTATTCATGTTCTTTTTCCCACCTCGATCTGGATTCGTTACGGGCGCAATTTCCCCGCTAAAATCGTCGCTTGGAACCATACCAACGGCTCAGCCCTCACCGTCCTTCCCGATATTGAAAATCCCAGGGAATTGGGAGGTAAAACGATCGCGGTTCCTTTCTGGTATTCGATTCATAATTTGGTCTTGCAACAACTCTTACAACGTAACGGGCTGAAAATAGTTCGCAAAGCCAAGGACGCGCCGATCGCTCCTAACGAGGTTAATCTAGTGGTTCTCCCGCCCCCGGATATGGTATCAGCCCTCGCCAATAAGAGCATCGGTGGTTATATCGTGGCTGAACCTTTCAACGCGGCGGCGGAAAATCTAAAAACCGGTAGGGTTCTCCGTTTCACCGGCGATGTCTGGAAGAATCACGCCTGTTGCGTCGTCTTTGTTCACGAGGAGGATATTAGGCAACGGAAACAATGGACGCAGAAGGTGGTAAACGCCCTCGTTAAAGCTCAACTCTGGTCCCGGGGCAATCGCTCCGAAGTGGCCAGGATTCTCTCTAAAGATGGTGGAAAATATACGCCTCACCCGCTGCCAGTATTGCAACGGGCGCTTACTTACTACGATCGCAATTTCTATAAAAAAGACGGGGCGATCCAGAATCCAGACTGGCAAGTCAACCGGATTGATTTCCAGCCCTATCCTTTCCCTTCCTATACGGAGGAACTGGTACGCTTGCTAAAAACTACTCAGGTAGAAGGAAATACGGATTTTCTCCAAAAACTGCAACCCCGACAGGTGGCGCGGGATCTCGTGGATGACTCTTTTGTCCGTAATGCCTTGCAACAGGTGGGCGGACCGAAAGCTTTCGGCTTACCGAATAATCTCTCCCGCATCGAGACGATCAAATTTTAAAGGTCTGAACCCATGAAGTCACAATCTTTGACCTCCCCGCCAATATCTTTACTACCCTTATGGGGTATAGGCTTTGGATTATTGCTCTGGTGGCTATTTACCAGTCCTCTATGGCACTCAAATCCGATTTTAAATGATTTTTCCCCTGAGCGATCTTTTGTCGCTTTATTACATCTTTTTGTTCGGGGGGAGATTATGCCCCATATCCTCACCAGTTGCCGCCGGGTTATTGTGGGCTTGGTTCTCGCTAGTGCCATCGGTGTGCCGTTGGGGGTATTAATCGGGTTGTATCGCTCCCTTGAATCAGCTTTGTCGGCCGTATTTCAATTTCTACGCATGATCTCGCCCCTTTCTTGGATGCCTTTAGCGGTGATGGTTTTGGGAATTGGTGATCTACCTGTGTATTTTTTGCTGACGGTGGCGGCTATCTGGCCGATCCTTCTCAATACGGCTGCCGGGGTTAACGCGGTTGATCGCTCTTGGTTGACTTTAGCCCGCAGTCTCTGTGCTACCCGAGGGGAAACGGTTTTCCAGGTTATTCTGCCTGCGATCATCTCCCATCTCTTAACTGGTTTCCGTTTGGCTATAGGTATTATCTGGATCGTTCTTGTACCGGCGGAAATGCTGGGGGTTAGTGCGGGTTTGGGTTATTATATTCTCGATACACGCGATCGACTCGCTTATTCAGAGTTGATGGCGGTGATTCTCGTTATTGGCGCGATTGGTTATCTGCTCGATTGGGGTTTGCGTCTGGCTCATCGCTCTTGGACGCATCAAGATTAGCCTATTGGTTCAACTATTTCCTCATGAGGATGTCAATGTCTAATATTGACAGCAAAAAGGCTCCCGCCAACTAGACGGGAGCCGCTGCCATCGAACTAAGCGAAATTAGTCGAGGTCAGGCATTGCCAATGCGGGTTCAGTCTCGCGGTCAATTCCTTTCTCGAAACCAGCGGCGGCGGCGCGAGCGCGTCCAGCGTGCCAGAGGTGTCCAATCAGGAAGAAGAAAGCGAGGGTGAAGTGAGAGGTAGCCAACCAAGCGCGAGGAGACACATAGTTAAACGAGTTAACGTCAGTGATAACGCCACCTACAGAGTTCAAGGAACCTAAAGGAGCGTGGGTCATGTATTCAGCCGCGCGGCGTACTTGCCAGGGTTGTACGTCATTTCTGATTTTGTCGAGGTCTAAACCGTTAGGACCACGGAGGGGTTCTAACCAAGGACCGCGGAAATCCCAGAAACGCATGGTTTCACCACCGAAGATGATTTCGCCAGTGGGAGAGCGCATCAGGTATTTACCTAGACCGGTGGGGCCTTGGGCAGAAGCGACGTTAGCACCTAAGCGTTGGTCACGCACCAAGAAGGTGAAAGCTTGAGCTTGGGAAGCTTCCATGCCAGTGGGACCGTAGAATTCACTGGGATAGGCGGTGTTATTAAACCAAACGTAAACGGCGGCGATAAAACCCATCATGGAAAGAGCGCCCAAGCTGTAGGACAGATAGGCTTCTCCAGACCAGATGAGAGCGCGACGCGCCCAAGCAAAAGGTTTGGTGAGAATGTGCCAGATACCGCCAGCGATACAGATTAAGCCAATCCAGATGTGACCGCCGATGATATCTTCCATGTTGTTGACGCTGATAATCCAGCCTTCGCCACCGAAGGGAGCTTTGGTCAGATAACCAAAGATAACTGCGGGGTTGAGGGTAGGATTGGTGATGATGCGGACATCACCGCCACCTGGAGCCCAGGTATCATAGACACCGCCAAAGAACATGGCTTTAAATACCAACAACAGCGCACCACAACCCAAGAGAATCAGGTGATAACCGATGATGTTGGTCATTTGGTTTTTGTCTTTCCAGTCGTAACCGAAGAAATTAGAGTATTCCTCTAGGGTTTCCGGTCCGCGGATAGCGTGGTAGATACCACCAAAACCGAGTACAGCCGAAGAAATTAAGTGCAGAACACCAGCGACGAAGTAGGGGAAGGTATCGACTACTTCACCACCAGGACCGACCCCAAAACCGAGGGTAGCTAAGTGGGGAAGCAGGATTAAACCCTGTTCGTACATCGGTTTTTCGGGGATAAAGTGGGCGGTTTCAAACAGGGTCATTGCCCCAGCCCAGAAAACGATTAAACCGGCGTGGGCGACGTGAGCGCCGAGCAGTTTACCGGAGAGGTTGATAAGACGAGCGTTACCGGACCACCAAGCGAAGCCAGTGGAACTTTGGTCACGACCGGTAGCGGTAGGGATATTAGAGAGCGTTACCACGCGGGAGAACCTCCTCAGGGAAGATAAAGTTTTCGTGGGGTTGGTCTTGGGGAGCCATCCAAGCTCTCAGACCTTCGTTAAGCAGAATATTTTTAGTGTAGAAGGTTTCAAATTCCGGGTCTTCGGCCGCTCT
>NZ_SFBY01000419.1:0-11447 GCF_007095505.1 Microcystis sp. M_QC_C_20170808_M3Col | reverse complement strand
GAAGAAATGGGCGCACCAGCCAAATCCTTTCGGAGGGCATTAGGAGCATTAATCATTAAAGAGAAGTTGGGAACAAGTGATAGAGAAACCGTCGAACAAATTAAGGAAAACCCTTATCTTCAATACTTTTTAGGGCTATCAGCTTACAGCAATGAAGCTCCCTTTGAAGCCTCAATGTTAGTGCACTTTCGAGCCAGAATTGGAGTTAATTTAATTAGGGTCTGCTGAAAAAGTTTTTCAGCAGACCCTAGATAGGGATCATAATGCAGCGATCAATATTCTTAAAAAAGGGTTGAAATATTTGGGAAATCATCTCAACGGTACTGTTGGGTAAACAGAAACCGACCCAAACGCCTTGGGAGAGTCCGGCAAGAAAGATTTCCAGTGGAGACATTGAGAATCTAAGCTGTCTCGTTGAACAAGGAATTTCTAACAGCGATGGGTCAAGAATCCCCTGTCACAGCGTAGCTTGACGGTGGGAGTATGTGAATAGGAAATACAGATATACTCATAAACTTTTGTAACAGAGGATGTTAAGCACTGTTGCAAGATCGGGCAGAATCGGAGAATCTCGTTCCTTTCGGCTAAACCCCTGTGGTACACTGCAAAGCGTAGTCGCTCGTAAGTATGTAGGAGAAAACCTGAGTGTTAAGAGTCGCTGTTGTGGGTTCAGGGCCGGCCGGTTCTTCGGCGGCAGAAACATTAGCTAAAGCAGGCATTGAAACCTATTTATTTGAACGCAAATTAGATAATGCTAAACCCTGTGGTGGAGCGATTCCTCTCTGTATGGTGAGCGAATTTGACCTACCTCCTGAAATTATCGATCGCCGGGTGAGAAAAATGAAAATGATCTCCCCCTCTAACGTCGAAGTCGATATTAATCTCGATAATCAAGACGAATATATCGGAATGTGTCGTCGGGAAGTCCTCGACGGTTTTATGAGAGAACGCGCCCATAAATTAGGAGCGCATTTAATCAACGGAACCGTTTACGGTCTCGACATTCCCACCAATAGCACCGATCCCTATACCCTACACTACGCTGATCACTCCCACGGTAATTCCCAAGGGGAAATGAAATCTCTGAAGGTGGATGTGGTTATCGGTGCGGACGGTGCTAATTCCCGCATTGCTAAAGCTATTGATGCTGGGGATTACAACTATGCGATCGCTTTCCAAGAACGCATCCGTCTCCCCCAAGATAAAATGGCCTACTACGAAGACCTGGCCGAAATGTATGTAGGAAAAGACGTATCCCCCGACTTCTACGCTTGGGTATTCCCCAAATACGATCACGTCGCTGTCGGTACTGGCACAATGAAGGTCAATAAAGCCATGATTAAAGACCTACAAGCCGGTATTCGCGCTCGCGCGGCCCGTCGTCTGGAAGGTGGCGAAATCATCCGCGTGGAAGCTCACCCCATCCCCGAACATCCCCGTCCTCGTCGTGTAGTCGGTCGCGTGGCCCTCGTTGGTGATGCCGCCGGAACAGTTACTAAGTCTTCGGGAGAAGGCATCTATTTCGCCGCTAAATCGGCGCGGATGTGTGCCGAAACCATTGTCGAAGTCACTAACGGCGGCCAACGTATTCCCACAGAGGACGAGTTAAAACTCTACCTGAAGCGTTGGGATAAGAAATACGGTATGACCTATCTGGTGTTAGATATCCTGCAACGGGTTTTCTACCGTACCGATGCCACCCGGGAAGCTTTTGTGGAAATGTGTTCCGATAAGGACGTACAGAAGATGACTTTTGACAGTTATCTCTATAAAACCGTTGTTCCCGCTAATCCTCTCGTGCAGATGAAGATTACTGCTAAAACCATCGGTTCTCTCCTGCGCGGTAACGCTTTAGCTCCTTAAACTCAATTGATAACCAGAAAACCCAATCTCCCTATCGCGGTGGTTGGGTTTTCTTTTGGGTTGTTTCTTCCTATCTTCTCCAATTCAAACAAAAATATCGCTTCACCAGCAATCTCTAAGTACCACCTCACCTCAAATCTAGAGAAATAACGCTCTTTTAATACCATAATTCGGGGATCAGGTCATAGTAACCAGCTTGTTCAGGTGGGTAAATACCCGCTTCGATTTTCTTGATAATAGTCGGCCAAGCTTGCCTAAACGCAGGAGATCGATCGTTGGGGTGTATAGTCCAACCCTTGGCATTGGTGAGAGTGGCGCGATAGTAGTTCGTTTGTTCTAGGGAGCGAGAAACCATAATTTCCCAAGAGTCGAGTTTTCCTTTGCCGGTCAAAATATTGCCCCAAGCTTTTAAACCATCGGGTAAATGATCGAGAAAGGTATTTTTATAGGAGCGCCAGAGGGGGGTGATCGGTAAAAGGCGATCGTAGCGACGACAATTAAGTAGATAGGCACGACTACCAAAAAATTTAAATTGATAGAATCCGTCGGGATTTTTCCTGCAAGGATGCTGAGAATAAATCGTACCATCGGGCCGGGGTGGACCGGACAAAGGACGCACAAACATCATTTCTGGATGGGTTTCCATTAACTCGATCCCTTCGCGGATCCAACTGTAATCCGGTTCTTGGTAGAGCATCATGTCACTGTCATAATGGACCATATAATCGCTGCGACATTGCTCGATTTTGAAGATCGAGCCGAAAATCGGATAACCTTTGTAGTTATGGGTGGAACGTAGGTGACTGCCGAAATGCTTTTGATAGATACGCTGACGATAGCCCGGATCGTAGTTAAAATCCACTAGGCGATCGATTATGCCATCTTTAACTAATTTTTCACCACAGGCTCTTAATTCCTCCATTGTACCCAGTCCGGGGCGATTAACCTTTTCCCCGCTTAAAGGGGCCGTGTCAATAGCGAGTACCTTTTCCTCGAAGGGAAACTGACTCATTTTGACTAGATGGGGAATAGTGTTCATCATAAACCAGACATCGGTTCGCGCCGTAAAAAACCAGAGCGAACAACTTGGCAATCCCATTTTGTATAAACCTCACTTTTGTTTGGGTCTTAAATGGGATACATTATAGGGGAATCTTAGCGACAAGTTGACACAATTCCTTATTAACCTATGACTATAGCCCTCGATCGCTTACCCCAATCTTGGCAGGGTTTAACCCATCGTTTAACTTATAAGTATTTTCAGGTACGCATTGATACACCCAAAGACCCCTATAAAATTCTCTTTCGTCCCCAACCCTATCAGGTTTTATTTATTCTTAGCCATATGCGATCGGGTTCGTCTTTATTGACCCATATCCTCAATTCTAATCCTGAAATTATCGGTTTTGGCGAAACCCATCTGGTTTATGAGAGTGAACAGGATTTTAAAACTTTAATGTTTCAACTCTACTGGCGTTTGAAAGATTTAAACATGAATCATAAATATATTTTAGATAAAGTTCTTCACGATCAGAAGTTTTTAGATCATAGTTTTTTGCAATCTGATCCAGTTAAGACCATATTTTTACTACGAGAACCGAAGCGCACTTTAGCTAGTATTCTAGATATTAAACCCCATCAAAACGAGCAGCACGCT
This sequence comes from Microcystis sp. M_QC_C_20170808_M3Col, assembly GCF_007095505.1. Taxonomy (NCBI): domain Bacteria; kingdom Bacillati; phylum Cyanobacteriota; class Cyanophyceae; order Chroococcales; family Microcystaceae; genus Microcystis; species Microcystis sp. M_QC_C_20170808_M3Col. Next base: position 7,927 of record NZ_SFBY01000419.1, on the reverse strand, counting down.
CTAGGCTATTATACTGGTCGTTTAGCCACCTTAGAAAGTTATGCTCAATTAATTAACAGCAAAGAAAAGAGTTTATTTATCACCCACGATCAGGTATTAAACCAAAGTCAATTGGTCTTTAATAGTTTACAGAGTCATCTCGATACTAAAACGGGATTTTCTGAAGAATATCGAGTTTTAAAAACCACTGGCAGCCGCGGTATAGGAGATTCTTCCGAGAATATCAAAGCGGGTAAAATTATTAAACAAGCCAGAAAATTAGATATAGAAATTTCCGACGCTGTTTTAACCCAAGCCCAAAAAGCCTACGATCGATGCTACGAAACCCTCAGCCATTATTGTCATTGTATCTAAGCTGAATTGGGGATTAGTAATAGCCTTGATTCTCTCCTCCGAGTCCCAAGAAAATCCCCCTAACTCAACTCTAAGTTGATCATTTAAAAGGTCTGATTAGCCTTCAATATTAGCAATTGTAAAGCCCATCTGACACTCGTAGAGATTGGGCTGTTGGCTTCCTCCTTTGCCCAAGGAGTGACCACAGCCTAGTTTACCCTCTCGCCACCGGGGTTGCCCCTGCTGGTTGGCTAAAAGACAGCCCTGACAGACAGAACCCGTATCGACAATGTGTTCGTCGGTTAAAATCACTAACATGACGTTCACCCCCATTGATCTCTGATTTGTCTCTATTGTAAGAGGTTTTTTCTGAGATGTAGTGGCGCGCTATACATTCCGCTACTTTTTGGCTTTTTTTCGCCTGGAATCTTCTTATGGAGAAGATTAGACCTTGAAAATGTATAGTCATTTCAGATAAGTCTGATACGATCTAGACCGGTGAAACCCCTAGTAACTCCGGCATTGATCTTCTCAATCTTAATGATTATTTTCCTAAACCGAGTTTTCTGGTTACTTTTTGCCAAAAGGTAGGGGTCGGTGGTTGATAGGGTTTGGGACTACCTGTAAATATAGGACGTTGACTAGGTTGGTGGAGATAACGATAGTGTAAGAAAATATCTCGATAGGGAAAATCGAGATTTTCACCGCTACAAAGTCGAGTGAACAGAGAGGAAGATAAACCAATGTAGTGAAGGTATGTCAAGCGTTTGCCTCGATCATAAAGAATATTATTATCTAAAGCCTGAAAATGGGGAGAGGTGACACAGCAGCCGGTGCGTTCTTCTTTAGGCAATTGAAGAGCTAGATTATATATAGAAAAATTTGAGCGCATCATCATATAATTGACAATAGTTTGATCGGGAGCCATCGGATAGAGAATTTCCGCTTCCCCTGCTCGCAATTGTTCTAATAGCCAATTACGGCGTTCCCCGTCAAATAAACCTTTTTTTGAGCCATAAAAACCCGAACAGAAAATTTCTTGGTTAAGACGTTCTTGGGGAAAAATTTCTAATAATTTTGGGGAAGTAACTTCATAAACGTGGGTGATATCTTTGTGCTGAAAATCGTAAACCACACAATCATAATTATCTAACTGTGCAAAAACCCGATCTAAGGGACTCATCAATAGGGTATCACCATCCATGTAGATAAAGCGATCGAACGGCCCATCAAAGGCACAATAACGACGATGGGTCCCAAAACGATGATAACCTCTACTACCAGCCTTTAACCAGCGTTCTTTAGCCGTAGGATGGGGTTCCCAAGCAGATTTAGCGAAATTATCCCAGCGTTCGATAATTTCCTGATTATCAAATAACTGTACCTTAGGACGTTGAGCAATTTCCGCCTTGATACGTTCGGTGTTGTCATCGTAGGGATAGACACAAACAGGAATATCTTTTCCCCCATTTACCTCGATGCTGTTGAGTAGGGCGACTAATTGATCGTAAACGCGATCGTTGGCTAAGGTACAGATACCGTCCATAAGTAATGCCAAGGAAAAAATCAAAACATATTATCTTTGCCGTTAGTTTAGCTTATTTTTGTCGATAAATTTGGGTAATTTCAGATTATAGCCATGAACTTAACTGCTGATCAGCCAATGCCCATTCAAAAGTGAAGTGCAACGCCTAAGATTGACAGAGGTAAGTCCCTAAAGATAGTCTCAAGTTTCTCACAACAGAAAGACTACTCGATCGGCTATACCCAAAACCGATCGATTTAGCGTTTGCGTTTGAGTAATTTAGAAATGCGTCGATTGTACCGCAACCAACGCCAGATTTTAATGACTAATTCCTCCACCCATAAAATAATCGCATCTAATCCCTCTAAAATCCGTTCTAAGGGGTGTTTAACGTAGCCGACGGGGGTTGATTCGGTTTCTAACCATTCTTCGTTAATTGGTTGAATTATCTCCCTAGCGTAGCGGGGATCTAATTGGGTTGCGGGGGGGGATTCTCCCGGAGTAATTTCGGCAGCGGCTGGGGGGATTTTTGGTAAAGATTTATTTTGTTTTTCTTGACTAAAAGCTTTTTTTGTGCTATGGGACTGGGGAAGGGGATAAGCGGGGTTAAGGCGCGGTTTTTCGGAGTCTTGGGGAGAAATAGCCAAGATATCGGCGGATTCTAGCCAAGGTTGCTCGCTGACGGCGGAAAATGTCAGGGATTGGCGAGAGGAAAAGAAGTGATTGATCGCCGCTTGGATGAGTTTGCCGATCGTGAAGGGATCCGCTTGGGTTTGTTTTTCTAGCCAATCCTGGAGACGTTGCTTGAAGCTGATCAGCAGAGAATTAGGAAAACTTAAGGGATATTTTGCCGATAAAGCGGGTGAATCAGCACTATATTCTAAATAATTCTTCTCTTTTGCCCAGAAATGCTCGATCGCCGCATAAATTAACCAATAAAGGCCCCAGAGATAGGAGGAATTTTTCTCGATAGTCGGGGACTCGTTAACGATCTCGGAAGGGGGGTTAGGGGTGTGGCTAAAACTGCTGGGGATTGCGGGGGAGATAGCGAGAAATTTAGCCTCGAAAATTGCTAATTTTTCGTCAATAACTTCTAAAATCGCTTGAGAATTTAAATTAGGCAGTGGTAAGGAGGGTGGTGTCGGGGTTTTGACGAGATGGGTTTCCTGGAATAGATTTATGGCGATCGCTATTTGCCCCTGTTGTTCCCAGCGTAGTAGGTTCCAAAACCAACGGATCGGGGGTAAGACAGGATTTTTGTCGGTAAAATTCGGTAATAAAGGCGGATATTGCCGATTTAATCGCTTAATTCTCCGTTTTGCCAGGGCGTAGTTAGCCAGTGCCGTCCTAATTTGTTTTTCTATTTGTCTTTGGGTTTGATTATCGGTGATTTTAACAGTCTGGTGATCGTTAGTGACGAAAACTAAAGCTTGATCCTCTAGATCGGCTGCTATGCCAATAAATGGCGTTTCTTGGTCAGATAAGCTCTGTAGAAATTCTTCGATCGCATCCGTCCCATCTTTTCCGGGGGGTGATAATTGTTTCTGGAGACTGTTCCCCAATTGATTAGCCGTCATCCGCAGCGATTGTACCAGCAAATAGACGGGATAGAGGGCTATTTGCAGGGCAATAGCGATCGCATTTTGACCGCGACGGGAGACGCGGCCGAGGTTATCTTTCAGACGGATCAAACGACGGTTGATCAGGTTGAACAGTCGGCTTTTATAGGGATCGGCAGCCATGGATTTTGGGCGATAACATCTTCAATTAGACTATCCTATTGTGCAAGGGCGGGATAAAAAAAATTTTTGCCAAAACCCTTGACTCCCAGAAAGATTATTGTTATATTTAAAAAGGTCTGAAATCCACGCCCCCATCGTCTAGTGGCCTAGGACACCTCCCTTTCACGGAGGCGACAGGGATTCGAATTCCCTTGGGGGTATGATAAAGAAGGTCAGAGGTGTTAAGCTTCTGACCTTTCAGTTTTTTTCTCCCGTTGATGGCTTTTCGGTAAGGTGACGGTGAAGATTGTTCCTCGATCGATCTGACTTTCGACGCTAATTTGTCCATGATGACTGAGGGTAATCGCTAAAGCGATCGCTAATCCTAATCCTGTTCCCCCGGAAGTGGCAGAATTTTGTCGTGCGGGATCGAGACGATAAAAGCGATCGAAAATATGGGACAAAGCAGCTTCGGGAATACCGATTCCGTTATCTTTGACGCGTACCAGTAACACCGATTGTCGATCGCGTTTACTTTTTTCCAATTCCACTGCCAGATTTTTAGGCTCAGATTCGGGCAAAAAAGCGTGTTTCAGGGCATTAGAGATTAAATTTGTGAATAAACGTGCTAATTGATCCCAATCTCCCCGCATAGTAAACATTTCATCGCTGTAGGAAAAATCCTCTTGGTCCGGTTCCACGATCAACAAAGAGAGGGAAATTCCCTGCTTATCGGCGATTAAACGCTGTTCTTCCACCACTTCCATCAATAAAGCATCCAAAGGTACAGCTTGCTCAATCGGTTGGACGATGCCACTATCAGAACGGGCTAAAAAGAGCAGATCATTGACTAAATTGCCCAATCTTTCCGTTAAACGATCGATCACTTGCAAGCGTTGATGGCCAGTTTGGGGATAAGCGATCGCCATTTGCACGTTAGTTTGAATAGTGGCGATCGGATTGCGTAATTCATGGGAAGCATCGGCGGTAAATTGTTTTAAACTCTGATAGGACTCTTTTACTGGTTGAATGGCTAAACCGGACAAAAACCAACCAATCCAGGCGACACTGGCAATCATCAGGCAAATTCCGGCGATTAAATCCCATAATAGCTGTCTAATCGGTTTTGTCACCTCAAACCAAGGATGACTTACCCGCAGATATCCCAAAACATAATGACCGATTTCCACCCTTTCGGTTATTTGTCGCAGCAGACGATCATCGGATAAGCGAATAGTTTCCCCCTGACGGTGGGGATGGAGGGGAATATCTAAGGATTCAGCCAGAGTTGACCAAAGTAGATTACCTTGGGGATCAAACCATTCCAAATCTATATGATCGTCCTCCACGGATTTACCCTGACTGGGAAAACTTGCGAGGGGATCGACGCGATAACGTCCTTGATCCGGGGGAATCGATTCGATCACGAGGGAACGATTTACCACCTCAATGATGTGTTTGAGGGTATCATCAATGCGATCCACTAGGGTATGGCGCACATAAAAATACATTCCCGTAGCGAGAAAAAGCAGTAGTATGGCAGTGACAACAGTGTACCATAAGGCTAAACGGCGGCGAGTGGCTTGGAACACTGATAATCTATGGATTGGCTAGAGATTTTTAGAGCAATGTATCCTATTTTACAGCTTATTTGATCGATTTAATAATCGAGAATAAATTATTTTTAGCTATAGGGAAAAACTGACGGTTGCCAAGAATAGTGCGACTTGAAGGCTTATAGTCCATACAAATTGCCGCTAACAAAAGTATTTTTAGATACATTCTCCCCAATAATTGTTTGAGTAGATATACAAAAGCAGCCAAAGTGAATTATATTTAATACTAAATCCTTTGAGTATAGGCTACATATCAGGACAGGCACTCATGCAAAAGGCAAGAGGCAAGAGGCAACAGGAGGAATAAATAATCAGTCTTTAATAACCAGATTTGGTATAACCCTATGGTAACAAGGCTGACAGGAACGGCTAAAAATATTTTTGAGCTTATTTGAATTAATAATAACGATAAATGATGAATTTAAATTACTGGTTAATGAAATCGGAACCCGATGTCTATAGTATCGAGGATTTAAAAAAAGATGGTCAAACTATTTGGGAGGGAGTGCGAAATTATCAAGCGCGCAATTTTCTCCGTCAGATGAAACGGGGAGATTTGGCCTTTTTTTATCATTCTAATACCACCCCGCCGGGGATTGTCGGCTTGATGCGCGTAGTGGAAACCGATATGATCGATCCCACACAATTCGATCCCGATAGTCCCTACTATGATTCTAAATCCTCTCCAGATTCCCCGCGCTGGTGGACGGTTAAAGTTGAATTCGATCGCCTTTTTCCCCAACTGCTGCCCCTAGGAATTTTAAAACAAAATTTTACCGCCGATGAATTATTATTAGTAAGGACAGGAAATCGTCTGTCAGTGATGCCTGTCAATCAAGCAATTGCGGTAAAAATTCTCGCTTTAGTCGCTCATCAAGGAGTATAAACTGTGAACCAGAAAGATGCTATTAATTTACTTTCCCTGATCGGGGGATTATTGGTCACTATTGTCATTTTAGCGGCTTTTAATGCCTATGTGATTATCACCCCCGGACAAGCGGGGGTTTTAAGTGTTTTAGGAAAGGCTAAGGACGGGGTTTTATTGGAGGGATTGCACTTTAAACCTCCCTTTGTTTCTAGTGTCGATATCTACGATGTTACGGTGCAAAAATTTGAAGTTCCCGCCCAAAGTTCCACTAAAGATTTACAGGATTTATCCGCTAGTTTTGCGATTAATTTTCGTCTCGATCCGACTCAAGTAGTGGCAATTAGAAGAACCCAAGGCACCCTACAAAATATTGTCGCTAAAATTATCGCCCCTCAAACCCAAGAATCCTTTAAAATTGCCGCCGCTAAAAGAACAGTAGAGGAGGCAATTACTCGACGCAGTGAGTTAAAAGAAGACTTTGATAATGCCCTATCGACTCGGTTAGAAAAGTATGGTATTCTAGTCTTAGATACCAGTGTGGTAGATTTGAATTTTTCTCCAGAATTTGCTCGGGCTGTCGAAGATAAACAAATCGCAGAACAACGCGCCCAAAGAGCCGTTTATATCACCCAAGAAGCGGAACAACAGGCCCAAGCAGAAGTTAATCGCGCTAAAGGGAAAGCTGAGGCACAAAGACTATTAGCAGAAACTTTAAAAGAACAGGGGGGAGGATTAGTTTTACAGAAAGAAGCGATCGAAGCTTGGCGCGAAGGTGGGGCGCAAATGCCCCGGGTTTTAGTCATGGATGGATCGGGAAAAAATAGCGTACCATTTTTATTTAATTATAGTGATTCTTTTCCAGAAAATACCCCCTAAATTCGGGTCTATTTTGTTAGCAAGAACAGCCGAGACACCTATCTTCCGCTATCATGGAAACAGCAATGTACTGCTTGCTAAATCAATGCTTACCCTCAAAACAAGTAAACTAACCCTTGCTGATGTTCAACGTCATCTCAATTTCCAAGAAAAGCTTGAGGATGTTTCATTTACAGAGCTTTTAGCTTTGGAAACCGTCAGCGACGCAGAAAAATTAGAACTTGTTCAAATCCGCAACGATTTTCGACCCTATTTGATGGAAGATAAAGCATCAGAAGGACAAGTGAAAGTTTTAACCCTATTTCCCCTATTGCGGTTAGCGGGTTTTTATCGTTATCCGATTAAGATTAGGGTTGAAGAAGGGATTGATAATATTATCCTTGTGGATGAAGATAAAACTATTAACGGACGCTTTGATATTGTCACGGTAAATAATTCGATAGCAACTGTCAATGATATCCCTTTTGGGATTTTAGTCATTGAAGCTAAAGAGAGTGGAATCGAAGTACGTCAGGGATTACCTCAATTACTGACTTATGCCTACAATAGCTTAGAAAGACAACCCTCAGTTTGGGGATTAGCAACTAATGGCTTACAATATATGTTCGTCTATCTCAGACAAGAAACTAACCCCACTTATCAGATAATGCCAGAACTTAATTTAATGTATTCTGAATCAGCAATTAATCTGCTCCAAATTCTCAAGGCAATGGGTCAGCTAATTTTAGAGACATAATTAGGACTCAAACCAGCTATAATCTCCTAGGCTTTGTCTGTCTATATAGGAAATTAAAAGCGTCTTGAATACTTACCGCTATTTAAAACTCCTAATTAAGGTTTGCTGAATAAATCTAAAAACCTTGTTGGATAAGGTTTTTAGACTTTTTTTCCCTCAAAAAGTGCCGACCCTTGGAGTGATTGGGGGGAAAATTCAGGGACTTTTTCCCTGAAAATTAGGTAATTGACCACCTGAAAATGGGTAAAACCC
>NZ_SFBY01000418.1:0-4735 GCF_007095505.1 Microcystis sp. M_QC_C_20170808_M3Col | reverse complement strand
TTCCGACCAGAAAAGCTTGGCCGGGTAAAAAGTCGCGCGCAACAAGTACAAGAAGCTATAGGCGGTCAACGTACCGTGGGACACACGGAATCGGGCTTCTGAAATGGGGCGAAAGTCTGCGGACTCTGTGTAAGACAGTACATGGTTTTTTAACTGTGGTATGCGACGGTGGTGGAAGCAGAAACTTAAATCGTGAGGTTTAGGAATCGCCGCACTTTTAGGGCGGCGAGGATGTCAAGAGTTTACTATTTCCTCCTTAGAAAAAGTTGATAATCGGTTCACCTGGCTTGGCATTTATAAAGGTCGATCCCGTTTGTCGTTTCTCGAATCGTTCCCGAGTTTTCACGTAGGCGAGATCGGGTAACGACACATAGCCTACACTGTCCACGTATTTCCAGGAATTATCCACAAAGAAACGCACGAAACGTTCAACCGAAGGTTTGCTATCCAGTGCCTTCTTGCTAACGTAAATGAAGAGGGGGCGAGTGAGGGGACTATAGGTATTGCGCTTGACGTTCTCCAAAGGAATGGGCTTAACACACTCTTTGCCCTCCAGATTTTCTAGCCCGACCACGTTTACCTTGTCTTGATTTTGCATTACGAAAGCGATCCCCGCGAAGGCGAATCCGTTGGCATTGCCGATGACTCCCTGAATCAGAGTATTTTGGTTAAAGCTGGGCGTATAATCGCTCCGAATATTCCCTCTTCTCTTGGTGATCGATTGGGTGAAATAATCGGTCGTTCCCGCGTCCACAGGAGGTGCGAATAACAGAATTCTCTCTTTGGGAAATTTAGGATTAACTTGATCCCAAGTAACGATTTTCCTTTCGGCTTCTGCCTCCCAGAGTGTCTTTAACTCTTTTCGAGTTAGGCACTTGAGAAACTTATTGTTTTTGTTCGCTACCAACGCCAGACCGTCCAGCGCCATGGGTAGCTCGATGTACTCGATTCCCGCCCTCTCACAGGCTTTCGATTCCGATTCCCGGATGACACGGGAAGCGACCCCAATATCGATGCTACCGTTACAGAGCCGGGTAAATCCCCCACCTGTACCGCTAAAGGCCACCCCGACTCGGGCGTTGGGAGCGACTTTTTGATATTCTTCGGCAACGGCGAGCGCTAGGGCGAAGCCCACGGCCCCCCCGTCCACGCTGACTTGTTGTTCCCCGCTTTCCGCTCTGTCGGCGCAACCGGTCATCCAGTGGCCTATCAGTAAGAGGGGAATTAGATAAAAAAGACGGAATTGTTTCATAGACTTGAAGAGAGATTGATAACAATATCGGTGATGGCTTTTAGGTGGGAGAATTCGCTCTGATTTGGTCGAAAATAGCTCCCTTCGCTAAAAAATCGTTACGGATCAAAGGCCAACCCCCTAAATCTTGGGAGCTAAACAGGGTTTCCACGGGAGGTAATTTTGCTTCGGTGGCGATCTTGATAAAGGGATTGACCGATCGATAGCCTAATTTGGCCAATTCCGGTTGTGCCGGCTCGGAATAGAGGAAATTGACAAAGGCCTCGGCCACCTCTCGCGTGCCGTGTTTATCGACATTTCTATCCACCACCGCAACGGGATTATCGATCGAGATATTGACCGGAGGGACGAAGTAACTGGTGTCGGGTCGATTTCTGGCCGCTAGAATTACCTCGTTTTCGTAGGTGACTAAAACATCCCCCTTTCCTTCTTGGAAAAAGGCATTGCTGGCTTCCCGCGCGTCCCTGGCTAGGGTGGGAATCTTTTCATAGACTTGGCGGACAAAATCCAATGCCTGTTCCGGTTCGCCCCCCGTTTGCGTCACCGAACCCCAGAGGGCTAATAACTGCCAAATAGCGATCCCGGAAGTTTTCGGATCGGCGGATAGAACCGTAACGTCCTCTCTAGCCAGATCCGCCCAAGATTGAATCTTTTTCGGATTTCCCGCCCGTGTGACGATCGCTGCAACCGATCGACTCACCACTCCCCTTCTCGGAACCCGATCTTCCCAACTGCGATGAACTAACCCCGCGTCGGCGATGCGCGTCACGTCTAGAGGTAGGGCTAGATGTACCACGTCCGCCTCTTGTTTCCCCGCAATCACGTCATCGGCCTGGGCCAGGGAACCGCCGTAACTCCGCTGGAAAATGACTTTTTGGTTATGCTCTTTTTGCCATTTATCGACGAATTTCGGGATAATCTGGTCGTGAGCGGCTTTCGTGACCGAAAAGGAAACGAGATTTAATTTCACCTCTGGTTTCGAGGCGATCCCCCCTGACGTACAGGAAGCGAGCGCGAGCGCACCCAGCAATCCTAATACCAAGAAGGATACAAATCCCCGCCGCGATAGCGAATGGAAGCGACGAAATAGCGATCGAATTGATAACAGTGATACATTCATCGGGATTTTCCCTATAAGGTTGATCTAAAGGAGTTCTCGATTATCGCGGTCTATTCTCTCTTTCTCAATTCTGACTCCCGTGCGAGCCAGAGATTGTCGATTTTTACAGGGGCCTAATTTAGCCGATGGGAATCAACAGGCGATAGGAGCCGTTATCGAGAATAATCCGTAGCCCCAACCACATCAGCACAAAGGGGAAAAGCTTACTCGCATAACGGCTGAGGACAACCGCGATCCCCGGTTGGCGGGTTAGATTATAGGAGAGAAATAACCAAGTACAAACGATTAAATAGCAGATCGGGATGATTACGGCTAACTGCGCCACGGTACTATTGGCGAATAGGGGAATGTAGATACCGAGATTATTGCCGCCATTGGATATCGTGACCGCGGAAACTTTATAGGTTTGGCGATCGCTGAGGACTTGACCGAGGGATAGTCTTCGCGAGGCGAACCCGTGAAATTGGGCGTTTCTTCGCAAATTCACCTTGCGATCTGCGGTTTCCCTCTCGTTATCGCGATTTAACGTCAGTAAATTTCTCACACCGATGAGGATCGGCAGGATTCCGAGAAGACCGATATAAATCGGCGGGATGATTAAGCCGAGTAGAAAACCGACCAAGCTAACCGATACTAAGGCCGTAAACCCGAGTAGCTCGCCGACGACAACGTGAACCGGGCGAAAGGTACGATTTACCTCGCTAAAGAAGCCGGTTAGATAAATATTGTCGTCGAAGGTGGTGGCTATGCCGGTGGCCACCGCGATTTTGACGATTTCGATCAACCAATCCATCCATACCACCTCGATCTCTCAAATGCGGGCGCAATTTCTTTTTGAAACTATATCATTTTGAATACATTTATAAATGTACTTTGTTACACAATCGAGGAGTCGTGGATTTTTATAGTATGTAAATAAAACTAATGGCAGCTATGGCGAGGGAGTTGGGAAACTCTTCTCTCTTGTCCCCTTTCCCGATAATAAATCTTGTTTTCTGCGAGAAATCCCATGCTCCACCGTTCGATCAAGTGTCTCTGGAAACCGTGGCGAAATTGGCGGGCAGTTCTTCCCGCGATGCTTTTTTTGACCAGCCTGGTCGGGAGCTTTCTCCTGGCTGGATTTTCCGACACGATCGCCGTCGGTCAAAATTCTCGATCGGATAACCCGATTCTGAACCTCGTCGATAGCTTTAAATTCCCCCGGAATACGACTCCCCGACTATTGGAAACCGTGGGATTATTTATCGCTGGAATTCTCTTCTGTATCGCGATCGATCGCTGGTTCAAGCACTCGACCCCCTCCGATATCACTCCCCTCGCCAAACAAGCGCGGCGGCTAGGAACCCTCAAGATCGGCTATCCCGAAGGCATGACCAATCTGGAAGTTCTCCGCGCCCAGGCCTTTCTCGAAAGACGCTTAAAACCCTTTGGGGTGACGGTAACGTGGACGAGTTTTCTGGCCGCTTCCTCTCTGATCGAGGCTTTGAGCAACGGAACGATCGAATTCTGCGGTGGTGGCGGTACGGCGAGTATTTTCTCCCAAGCGGCGGAACACGTCTTCGTCCGGGTAGCCAAGGAAAAATATACCGCCCCGAAAGGTCAGGCGATTCTCGTACCAGAGGATTCGCCAATACAGACCTTGGCGGATTTAAAAGGCAAAAGAATCGCCTTCGATCGGGGTTCGAGCGCCCATTACGTCCTCATCCGCGCACTGATGAGAGTGAATCTCGAATTAAGCGATATCGAACCGGTGTATGCGACTCAACCGGAAGCACTGGTGCTTTTTCGTCGCGGTGAGATCGACGCTTGGGTGGTGTGGGTTCCCTACTCGCCCACCGAGACGCGCACCTATCCAGGAAGATCGGTGGCCGATCTAGAGAGCATCTTTGGGGAAAACGCCTCTCTAGAAGTGCCGACCTATTATTATGCGGTTCCCGAATTGGTACGCGATTATCCCGATGTACTGAAAGTGATTTTAGAAGAGGTGAACGAGGCGGGTGCTTGGGCGAAACAACAGGAGTTAGAGGCGACGAGACGCTTGGCAGCTCACCACGAGATCGACCCGGTGATCGTCACTAATCTCGAACAACGGGCCTCTGAACGTGCCATTATCCCGATCGATGATCGCTCTCTGGCGGCCCTACAACACCAAGCTAATATCTTCCGAGACCTGAAACTGATCCCCCATCGGGTCAATGTGCGCGACGGAACCTACACCCTACAGACGAAACAAAATTGGACATATTAATAGTTAGTAAAAGTATAGTCAAATATAGACAGACTGAATTCCATTTCAGAAATTCCCTTCACTTTTACTTCGAGAGATTGATTCTCCTTGGGTGAACTACGCACCTCTCTATCCC
>NZ_SFBY01000417.1:0-18772 GCF_007095505.1 Microcystis sp. M_QC_C_20170808_M3Col | reverse complement strand
TCCGGGTCGCGACCATAAGACCAGAACAGAGTAAATCTGTTAAGGCAGGTGCGGAACCCCGCAAGGGAAAGAAGCAGAAACCTAAATCGTGAGGTTTGGGAATCACCGTCCGTTTTACGCCGGTGAGGATGTCAAAAAAATCAAAAAGGCTACCTTATCGAAAAAATCGGGTCTAAAACCTCGCCTTAAGGCGAAAAGTTTTTGGAGCGGGGCATAAATCCCCGTTACAAAAACGGCCTCCTGCCCCCTGCCTCCTGCCTTCGTTAATCAGGAGATTATTTTTATTTATTCTCCTCTCCCATCTCCCCCGCAACGCGCACGAAGTGGTCTCCCATCTTCCCACACCCCACACCCTTCTCCCTTCTCCCCCAATACTATCGGGACGGGGAAGAATTGATCGGGGGTAAAGAAGGAGAAATTTCGCCACCTCGATCGAATATTTCCAGATTCCATTGACCGAAACGATTACTTTCAAAAGCAATAAAACGACCGTTACCACTAATCGTCGGACGACGCACTTCTCCTAAAATATTTTCGGTGATATTTTTTGCTTGCAGAGTTTGTCGATCATAAATATATATATCGGGTTTACCGGACTGTTCCGATACATAAACAATATAGCGACCATCGGCACTAATATCCGGTTGATCTTGATAGGTTTTTGCTTGATTTAACCCTGGCAGGGGAACTAAACGATTAGCCACTCGATCGAATAAATAAATCGTTCGTTGTCCCATGCGATCGGAGGCAAAGACCAGATAACGACCATCGTAGTTAAAACGGGGATTATCTTCAGAGGAAGGGGTATTTAAAGTATTTCCTAAAAGCTGTTGGGGAGGGGTGACAAAACCCGCATCACTACATCCCCCCAGACTGATGATATTAACCGCAAGAAAAAGTCCAAGAAGTTTAGGAAACCTGATCATCGGTCGGCACTGGGGAAGGAAGGATACAACAATTAATATCATCCAGACAAACTTTACCCCAATGCAATGCCCAACGCACCAATTCCACCCGATTATCGGTTTTTGTTTTTGTCAAGATATTACTAATATGATTATCAACGGTACGCTTGCTAATCTCTAGCTTTTCCGAGATTTCTTGATTAGTTAAACCATTAGCCACTAAATCGAGTATTTCTAGCTCTCGATCGGATAATGAAGCGGCTGTTTGAAACTTCCCAGCAGACATAAGTATAATTCCTCTCGTATATGTACTTATCATTCTAGAAGAATTTTTCCCCTAGGAATCGATAATCAGTAATCAGTGATCAGTAAACAGTAATCAGTGAAAAGACAGCACTGTTACTGCCATTTGATGATGCACACTTAATACATACTGCTCACTTAATACTCAAAACCTGACAGGGGGACAAGCTGGCTGAACTCCTTACAGCACAAGCTTTTTGGGGTGTTCGAGCGAAAAAGTTCGATGCAGCTCACCCCCCGTTGTTGACAAGAATTTCTAGTAAGCTCGCCCAAATCCCTGATTCTCTCGTTAGCTTTTTGGCTGAAAGCGATGTATCTGTTTGTAACTGAGAAGCCTCAAAACCTTTATGGACAATGCTTTGAGAGGTCTTGTTCCCCTGTCAGACTCAAAACTGATCAGTGATCACTGATTCAAGGCTGACGGCTGGTACTATATAATAAAAAACGCTCCTTAGTTAGATATTGAGAAAAACATGGAAGTTATCCCCGCTATTGATATTCTCGAGGGCAAATGTGTGCGACTTTATCAGGGAGATTACCAACAATCGCAGGTTTTTAACGATAATCCCGCAATAGTGGCGCGAGAATGGGTCAATCAGGGGGCAACCAGATTACATTTAGTTGATTTGGATGGAGCCAAAGAGGGTAAATCGGTTAATTTGTCAACCATTGAAACAATTCTTAATGATATTGCCATTCCCGTACAGGTGGGGGGTGGACTGCGGGATCTAGAAACGGTGAGTAATCTCCTAAAAATCGGGGTAGAAAAGGCGATTTTAGGGACAGTAGCCGTAGAAAAGCCAGAATTAGTCAGCGAACTTTGTCAAAGCTTTCCGGGGCAAATAATTGTCGGTATTGATGCTCGCGATGGCAAAGTAGCCACCCGGGGTTGGTTAGAAACTTCCGAGGTAGAGGCGATCGCTCTTGGTCAAGATATGGCAAAAAGAGGAGCCAGTACGATTATATACACTGATATTCATCGAGATGGCACCCTTTCTGGCCCTAATCTCGCTGCTTTGCGAGAATTAGCCGAATCCGTCGAAATTCCCGTGATCGCCTCCGGGGGTATTAGTTCCCTGACGGACTTACTGAGTTTATTGTCTTTGGAACCTTTAGGAGTAACGGGAGTAATCGTGGGCCGCGCCCTTTATACCGGTGCAGTTAACCTCTCGGAAGCGATTAGTGCGATCGGATCGGGCCGTTGGCAGGATCTACCCCCGAATTTTTTCGCTTAACGGACTTGTTTGAGAGTATCCACCTGTTTATTGAACATATCGGTAAATAGTCCCAAAACGGTGCGATTTTCATTGACTTTGATGTTAACACTCACAGACATCCCCGATTGCAGCGGCAGAGTGGATTTATCTTTCAAAACTAACTCTTGACTGTTCAAGCTTACCCGGACAGGGAACCGATAAAAACGGTGATTTTCATCGGGAGGTAAAGCATCGGAACCGATCGAGATTACTTCTCCCTTAATATCGCCGTATTCACTGTAGGAAAAGGAATCAATGCGAATATCGGCTTTTTGTCCCACGCGCACAAAACCGATGTCTTGGTTAGTCACATCCACCTCTGCCACTAAACAACCTTTAGCGGCATCTTTGACCTGGGTGGGACAGCCATCGGGAACAAGTTTTAATAATGCTTCCGCTTGACTCGGTTGGGGAACAAACCCGGGCCGCGCCTTGAGATCAAAGACCACACCATCAATCGGGGCGGTAATTTTTTGATATTTAATGGTCTGTTGTGCTTGACTAATTTGACTATCTAACTCAGCAATGCGCTTGTTGTTATCAATGATAATGCGACTGATCTGACTATCGATTTCAGCGATCCGTTTGTAATTGTCCGCCATTTTATCGCGCACATCTTTTTCCGTGATTACTGTGGTATTAATCAGCTTTTCTTGCGCTTGGGAGATCAACAGGAAATAACGCTTTTCTTCCTGTTCCAAGCGGGAAATTTCGGCGATGCGGGTTTGTACTTCTTTCTCTTGTTTTTCTCGATCGATTTCGCCGTTAGCCTCTTGCTGCTGCAGTTCATTCTGGCGATCAGTTACCGATTGTTTTTGTTTATTAATCTGATAACGGGCGACCGCTCCTTCATCCCCCAAGGGTTCAATATCTTTGAGAATATTACGCTCGATATCCAAGCTTTCTTGGCCCTGTTTCATCGAATTGGCATTACGAGTCTTAATTTCTTCTAAGACGAAGCGATCATTGATTAATTGCGAGCGGGCATCGGCCAACTGTACCCTGGTTTGGGCCAATTGTTTTTCTAATTGTTCCATTTCCAATCTAGCGGCCGCTTGTCGAGAATTGGATTCCCGTCGGGCAGCCCCTAAACGGGCTAATTGATCCCCTTGTAAAGCAGAGCTAGAAGCACCTTCACTGACCTGTGCTTGATAAAGTTGATTTTCCGCCACTAAAGCGGCACGATTACGGGCTAAATCGGCGATTTCACTCGGTAATTTTAATTGAGCGATCGAACTCTCCACTTGTGCCGGTGTCAGATCCTGCGCCATTAACAGACGATAGAATTGATTTTCCTTCTCGGCACTGGCGCGAATTTTTCTCAAGGATTCTAACTGCACTTGCGAGGCACTGGAATCCATTAAAACCAGTACATCACCTTTGTTAACTCGATCGCCGTCTTTAACTTTAACTTCCTGTACTACCCCATTCACCGGTGCTTGTACTTCTTGGACTTTGCCCTGGGGTTTAAGTTGTCCTTGAGCGCCGACCACCTGCTCGATTTTGGCGAGCGCTGACCAAATTAAAGCGGCAGTGGTGACACTCATTAATGTCCAGATAATCGTCCGCGACCAAATGGGCGATTGTTTCAGGATCACCGATTGTTCTGGTGGGCTGAAAGTGGGTAAAGAAGGGGTAATACTTTTATTTTTCGTGGTAGTGGCCACGTTTTTACCCGCTTGGGTCAGTTCATCGCTTTTAGCGTTGCTGTTGCCGTTTTGACCGTTGTTAGAATTACCGTTCATGGGGATTCTCCTATATTTATTTTTTCAGTAATCAGTGAACCGATAACCGTTTACTGATTACTGATAACTGACGACTGACTGACTAGATTTGCGAATCCTGTTGTTTATAGAGAGTATAGTAAAGGCCTTTTTTGGCCATTAATTCCTCGTGGGTGCCTTCCTCCGCTACTGTCCCTTTATCCATCATGACAATAATATCGGCGGATTTGATCGAAGCTAAACGATGGGTAATAAAGAAGACCGTATGATCCTTGAAAGCTTCTTTGAGATTGATGCACACTTGCCGTTCGGTGTTATAGTCGAGGGCGCTGGTGGCCTCATCAAGAATGAGAATTTGCGGTCTTTGCAGGACGGAACGAGCGATCGCAACCCGTTGTCGTTGTCCCCCCGATAGGGATGCCCCCCGTTCACCGACGCGGGTATTATAGCCATTGGGCAGGGTCATAATAAATTCGTGGGCTGCCGCCGTTTTTGCTGCCGAGACAATTTCCTCCACAGTCGCATCGGGGTTAGTCAGGGCGATATTTTCCTGTACCGTACCGTCAAATAATAGGGTTTCTTGGGGAACCATGCCGATTTGACGACGCAGGGAATAGAGTTCCACTTTGTTGATATCGTAGCCGTCGATGAGAATCCGTCCCGATTCTGGTTCGTAGAGACGGGCTAATAGTTTAGTGATGGTACTTTTCCCAGCACCACTTTCTCCCACCAAAGCGACAAAAGTACCGGCGGGGAATTCTAAGTTGACGTTGTATAGTTGCAGAGGTCCGTGGGGATTGAAGCGGAAAGCGAGGTTTTCGTAGGTGACAGTGCCTTTAATTAAGGGCATGGGGATGTTTTGGCGATCGAGTTCCGCTTCTTGGGGAGTATCGACGATATCGGCTAATCTTTCCAGGGATAAGCCGGTTTCTTGGAAGTTTTGCCAGAGTTGGGTCAAACGCAGAATCGGCGAGGTAACGTAGGAAGCGATAATCCGGAAGGCGATTAATTGACCAAGAGTGAGTTTTCCGTCTAAAACTAGGGCTGCTCCCACCCAAAGCACTAATAAACCCGATAATTGGTTAAAGAAGTGACTAAAGGAACCGGCCAAAGTTGAGGTCATTACCGTTTGAAAACCTTCGGCCACATAGCGCGCATAACGTTCTTGCCACTGCCAACGGGAACGCAATTCGATATTCTGTGCTTTCACCGTTTGAATTCCCGTCATTACCTCCACCAGATAGGATTGGGTTTCGGCGTTTCGTTCGGCTTTTGCGCGCAGTTGTCGCCGCACGATCGGTGCGAAAATAGCTGTGGAGAGAACTAAAATCGGCACGACTCCCAGGGCCCAAACAGTTAGAATCGGGCTATAGATCAACATAACCACGATGTAGATAACCGAGAAAATGGCATCTAATACCACTGTTAGGGCTGTACCCGTTAAAAATTGCCGAATATTCTCTAATTCGTTGATTCTTGTCGAAATTTCCCCCACTGGCCGCCGTTCAAAGTATTTCAGGGGTAAACGCAGCAGGTGATCGATAATTTCTGAACCGAGGGTCATGTCGATGCGGTTAGTGGTATCGACAAAAAGGGATGTTCTCAAAAAGGTTAAAATTCCCTCAAAAACGGCAATTACTAACAGGAAAACCCCGAGGGTATTCAAGGTTTCCGGGCTATTCTGCACAATCACTTTATCGATGATCACCTGAATCATCAAGGGATTGGCCAGGGCAAATAACTGCACGAAGAAAGAAGCGATAAAAACTTCTATTAAGACTCGTTTATGTTTCTTGACAGAAGGCCAAAACCATGATAGGCCAAAACGCTGTTGCTGGGTGTGTTTGGTGGGTTTGAGCAGAATCACTTCCCCTTTTTCGCCCCAAGATTCCAGAAATTCGCTGGTTTTGCGTTTAATTATCCCCCTTTGGGGAACAGCGATCGTGGTTTCCCGTTGATTAATTTCGTAGAGGATAACGATGCTGTCTTGCCAGCGAATTAGGGCAGGAGGGTTGATATTGGGCAAGGAAGAAGCATTTAGGGGTACTAATTGGCTATGGAGTCCCACTACCTCGGCCACAGCCCCACACAGGGGCAGGGAAAGGCTGCCGGTTCTTTGCAGTTGATCCCCTAGTATGCGTTGGATCACGTCCTTGCGAAAGGGGATATTAAAATATTTGCAGAGCATCTGAAAACAGGCACTCACCGCCTCTAGTTCCGTTTTTCCCCCGAAAAAAGCATAGGATTTGCGGTTTTTCTCGACAGTTTTTTCAACGGCGATATCGCTGGTGATGTCGCTGATTCTTCCTTGGGGTATATCTAATACCTGGGTGGGTTTATTTCCCTTGATCACTTGGGTTTCTAGGATATCATCCGTTTCTGTTTCCGCAGCCGCTTCGGTTTCAACTGTCAAGAATTCATCTAACTGATCGGAGGAAAGACCTAATAAGCGCGTGTTAGTCGGATTGTTCTGGGTGATAACTGTGCCGATAGGATAATTATCGGTATTTTCGCTGACTAACCAGAGATAATCATCGTTAATCTGGTTGTAGGACACACAAGCTTTGTTTAAAAGAGCCTGAGCAATTTCTTTCAGGTCCCCCCCACCCCAGGCCTGTTGATTAAGATAGGAGCCTAGGAGAGCATAAACTTCAGCGATCGAGGTTTCTTTAAAGAAATATTGCTTAAATTCCGGGTAATTTTTGATTAAAGACCAAAAATCCTCTTGTTTTAAGGTTAAACAGATCGTGACTTCCGAAGAAGCGATCACCGTTTCACAGGGGGTAGCGCGCAGAAGACTCATCCACCCGAATAAATCCCCCGGCTGTAATTTAGCCAAAGTGACCGGCAGCGGATTGTTAACCCTAGCATCGTAACCCAAAAGTCTGGCCTCTCCCTCGTAGAGAAGGACGAGATGGGAGGGTAAGCGGTCTCGCGTAGCGAGCGCGTTGCGATCGCACTTGAGGATCGCATTGCCCATCTCATAGCGAAGGGGTTGTAATTTCTGGCCCAGGGAACGTCTAACCTCGACGGGCAGGCGATCGAAGGGCTGTACGGTCTCCAGAAAGGCGGTAAAATCTAAAGTGGTATAACTCATTGGCTAGGCGAAAATTGACTAAGTTGGCAAATAATTAGGGTTTGCGGCAAAAAGTTTTTCTTGAGGGTTCAGGGAAAAAGTCCCGGAATTTTCCCCCCAATCACTCCAATCGCTGGCACTTTTTGATTGACAAAAAGTCTAAAAGTCTTATCGAACAATGTTTTTAGATTTATTCAGCAAACCCTAATTAGGCGAAAAGACTAGGTTTACCCAGTGTTGCAAGGAAATGCTATATAATCGATACCTGCTCGCTATTGACTGGGTTTGATTCGGAGATAAATTTCACTGTTTGCATTTGAGCCGTTAACCATTGTTGGAATAAATCATTGCGTAAGCGTTGACGGGTGGGAGGATCCAGTTCACAGGATAAATATTTTTCCAGTCGGACAATCACGACCCATTCTCCCACTTGCGTCGGTGGCCACAGTTGCCCCGGTTTACTTGCCTTGAGAATTTGCCCGATCTGGGGATGGGGGGCGCTCAGTTCCACCGGTCCGATTAGTCCTCCGGTTTCCGCTTCTGCTCCCTGGGAGTATTTTTTAGCTAGTTCAGCGAAGGTATTTTCTCGATCCTGTATCCGGAAAAATAGTTCCTGGGCAATGCCGATATTTTTTGTCCGAATCAGGGAATAAACCACCTTATCCAATTGATTTTTGACTTGCAAGAAGTAGGATTCTACTTTGTTATCCCAAGTCTCCTGTTTAAATTTTTCCAATTTAATGTCCCGAAGAATTAGACATTCTAGTTGTTCGGAATCCATCCCGTTTTGTCGTAACCAGGATTTCATTTGTTCATCGTTGGCAATTTGATTATTTTGATAGAAACGGGAATAGGCGGCGTTTCTTTCTTCGGGATTGCAGGTGATATTGGCGATCGCTTGCTCGATAATTACTTCCCGGATTAACTGGGGTAACATACCATATTTTGCCAAAAGAGGCAAGACCTGTGACTGGTTAATTTTTTGGTCGCCGATTTCAATAATTGAACTCATAATAAATACATTTTCCTCTCAGAAATGTTAAAACTATCAACTCTAGGAGCTTCTAAATTTTATTGAGGTGATTATACGTCAAAACAGCAATTTTAAGGCACTCCCCCCTATTTTAATTTTAGTTTTCCCCGTGAAAGCCGAAAATTACGGAAATTAAAGAAATAAGTCGGTCATCTTGACGGGGGTGGTGAGGGGAAGTAGTCCGGATCTGGCCGATCGGCCCCCAAAAATCCTGCTCAGAAAGCCCTAATTGCGCCCTCAATTGACTAGAATAGATTTCTTGCAGAAGTCGGGGAAGGGGGAAATTTTAACCTTTAACCCGATAATATGCACCTCTTTTCCCTACATTGGCAGAAAATTTTTTGATTTGTGCAATAGATCTAATGATAAGATATAGGTCTGGCTGCCTTGGAGAGGTGGCAGAGTGGTCGATCGCGCTCGACTTGAAATCGAGTAACCAGCAATGGTTCGTGGGTTCAAATCCCACCCTCTCCGTACTCAACCAATCAAATTTGGACTCAGGTTGCCCGATTGTTCTTAGACAGGGGAAAATAAAATATACTAGGCTAAAAAGATAATATTGAGGCAGTAGCCCCCCGGCATGGTTTTTTGGAAAAGATTGTTTAATAGCTCGGAAGTCACTGCATCTCCTGACTATTCGGGAGACTTGGTAGAGGTTGCCCAGAATGACCTCGGACAGACGCGAGTGTTTTTTAGTACCGATCGAGAGCTAGATCTATATGAGTTAGAAGAACTTTGTGACTCGGTAGGTTGGGCCCGTCGTCCTTTACGCAAAGTTAAAAAGGCGATCGAATGTAGTTTTTTAGTGGTGTCGATGTGGGAAGTGCGAGGTAATCGCCGTCGTTTAGTGGGTTTTGCCCGTGCCACTTCCGATCACGCTTTTAATGCTACAGTCTGGGATGTGGTTGTTCATCCTCACTATCAAAGTAAAGGCTTTGGTAAAGCATTAATGAAATTTATGATCAGGAAGTTGCGGGGTGAGGACATCAGCAACATAACTCTTTTCGCCGATCCGCAGGTGGTGGATTTCTATCGTCGTCTCGGTTTTGTTCTCGATCCCGAAGGTATCAAAGGTATGTTTTGGTATCCCGATTAAGAATGCGGCTCTTAGGCTATACTAAAAAAGGAGTTTATTTCGGGATGTAGCGCAGCTTGGTAGCGCGCCTGCTTTGGGAGCAGGATGCCGCAGGTTCAAATCCTGTCATCCCGACTTGAGAGAAAATTATTAAAATCTTAACTTTGTCTCCTTTCCGGTTGACAGGAAAGGCTGCCTTCTTTTATTGCCAAACTGAGGTGAGTTAGCCAGAAAATTAGGGAGTTTTGGGAGAGAAGGAGGAGGTTTTTGGGGAATAACAGGGGTTTTTCCTGCCACTCCTCCTTGTAATATCTCCACAGACGATTATTCTTCTTCGTAATCCTCCTCGAAATCGTCCTCTCCCCCTTCCTCATCCGGTTCTGACCAGCGATCGCTGATGGGTTGGCGACTAAAGCGACTGCTGCCGCGGGAAGAGAGGAAAGCCATCTCATCATCCTCTAAATCGACCACATCACCCTCAGCGTAGGCGCGAGCGGTTTGATCGTCAAGAATCATATCGCTATCCTCACTACTATCGCCGAAACCGGGACGAGGGGGCAAGCCGAGGCTGCTGGGGGGAGCGTAATAGCTACGATTGTTGTAGTTATATTCCTCCTCTGGGGGGGTGTAATCGCTGATCCCCGCCATGTTTTCGTGGGAATTGAAGCCAGTACCCGCCGGAATCAGACGACCGATAATCACGTTTTCCTTGAGACCCCGTAACCAGTCGGACTTGCCTTCGATCGCCGCTTCGGTGAGGACGCGGGTGGTTTCTTGGAAGGAGGCGGCACTGATAAAGCTATCGGTATTCAAGGAAGCTTTGGTGATCCCCAGTAGTACAGGCGTATATTTAGCCGCCGCCCCACCGGTGATCGACATGGCTTCGTTTACCGTCTCCACCTGTCGCAGTTCCAACAATTCCCCAGGTAACATACTGGTATCGCCACCGTCATCGATCCGCACCTTAGAAGTCATCTGACGCACGATCACTTCAATATGTTTATCGGCAATATCGATCCCTTGGGATTGATAGACCGACTGTACCTGATCAACGAGGAACATCTGGGTTTTTTCCAAAGCTTTCAGGGCTGCCTCGTAACTGCCCAAGCTATCCACATAATAATTAAAGAACACCTCTAAAATCTCGTGGGGATTAGCCTGACCATCGGTTAACGCCTGACCCACATCGATACGCTGATTATCGCTCACCAGAGGGTTTTGACTGCCTAAAAGCGGAT
The DNA here is from genome assembly GCF_007095505.1 of Microcystis sp. M_QC_C_20170808_M3Col. Taxonomy (NCBI): domain Bacteria; kingdom Bacillati; phylum Cyanobacteriota; class Cyanophyceae; order Chroococcales; family Microcystaceae; genus Microcystis; species Microcystis sp. M_QC_C_20170808_M3Col. The sequence continues at coordinate 8,162 of NZ_SFBY01000417.1, read as the reverse complement.
ATTCACTGATCGTGCCGTCATCCTCGACCACCTTAATATCGACGATCTCAGAATCTTGGTACTCCACTTGACAAACTCCCGGTTTGCGTGCCAGGACACAGGCCTCTTTCGGTTTGCGGGCTTCGAGCAGTTCTTCGATTCTCGGCAAACCTTGAATGATATCCCCAGTTTTCGAGCGCTCAAACACCAACAGCACCAAATTATCGCCCCGTTGGACTAAATCCCCCTCATCGATATGCAGAATTGCCCCGGACGATACTCGGTAGGGTCGGGCCTTACGCAAACGGATTTCATAGCCGGTGGTGGTTTGGTCAACGGCCAGCACTTGACCAGAATTGGGGGCTAAAACTTTGGCAGCGATCTCAGCTTCGGCGATTACCAGATCCCCGGCTTTGACGGTGGGAGCAACAGCGAGCGGGAGAATAAACTCGTCACGGTCACTGACAATTAAAAGACGGCGTACCGCTTCGCTGCCCTTGCGAATCCCGCGAATTTCCCCAGCTTCCTTACACTGGATTTCGGTCCGGGCCACCACTGCCCCCGGTGGAATTTCATCGCCATCTTGGACGAGAACGCGAGTCTGAATATTACCCCCTAAAGGATCATTATCACTATCTCGACGCAGCACCAGAGATTCGAGAATGACTAACTGTAAACGCTGACAATCCCTGTCCTCAATCGGTTCTAACTCGATATCGGCCGTCAGATGGGAGACCGATTCTGGTTCTTCGCTAGAAATTTCTAGGACTAATTGGGTGCTGATCAGTTGACAACCCTCGACGGATTTAACTCTTTCCCCGTCTTTAAAGAAAATGCGCTGCACCGATCGCAGTTCGATATGTCGTCCTCCTTCTTGGTTAGCGGAACCTTGGGTGGGAGAAGTGGATTGGTCCTCTACGGTGAACTCCTGTACTGGTCGCAGTAGTAATCCCAAACCCTCGTTAGTTTCCACCCATTCCGCTTGCCGTAACTCCTCGATCGTGACTTCCGGAGTTAACTGTGTCCCAGGGTAAATTAACTGTTCTTGGGCAATTCCGGAGGATTCCGGTTCGATATCCATAAATAACAGCCCCGGTTTGACAATGATCTCCCGGAGGATGTCATTTTTCTGGATGACTTCCACCACACCGCTAGAGTTACAGAAGATGTCTTTAACCACTTCTTCCCCTGCTTCCACATACTGTCCATCTTCCACCTGTAAGAGGGAGATATCTTTATTGACTTCGTGGGTTTCTTCGGGAATCCAGAGGATCGTGCCGCCTTTGGTGATTTCATAACCCTGTTTGCGGCTGCCTTTGGAGACTTCGATATCGACGTATTTAATCATGCCGCCGGTGTGGGTTTGATAGCGATCGTCGATTAACTCGGCGACAATGGCATGATTCTGTACTTTTGTCCCCGGAGTGGTTTTCAGCAGGAAGCGTTGACCATCGACCGTATGAATAATAAATTGTTCCCGGCCGGCGCTACTTTCTACTTTTACTTCGGCCTGATCCAAGGACACGGAAGCGGTGACGATATCGATTTCCCGGCTATTGGGGGCTAAACGCACCAAACCGCCGTTAGTGGATACCAGCTTAGTTTCCGCCAGCACATCCCCCACTTGTACTGTATCGCCGTTACTGACCACGGGTTCAGCCCCGGTTGGCAAGTTATACACTTCTCCGGAGAGAATCCATAATAATCCCCCCCGTTGGGCGATGCGGGTGGTGTTGCCTTGGCGATCGGTTTTTTCCTCTGGGACTAATTGGGAGAATAGCACCTCGCCGGCTAAGTCACTAGTTACGTCTTTTGTGGCTTTTTCCGTGGATTTTTGGACTTTATCGGAGGTAATTTCCGCTAGTAACTGTTCCTCGCTTACTGTTGCCCCATCGGTGACGAATAGCAGCGATCCCGGAGTCAAAGAGTAGGTGACGGTTTCTTTGGTTTTATCCTTGGGTGTTAATTTAATTTCCCCCGGGGCCTCCACCTGATCCCGTTCATCCCCGTGGCGAGTTCGCACGTTACGGATACTTAACCCCGGCAGAAAACGCACGGTTGCCTCGAAGGGACTCCGCACTTGCCGGGCTACTTCTCCGGTAAATACGCCCCCAGTGTGGAAGGTACGCATGGTTAACTGAGTCCCCGGTTCCCCGATCGATTGGGCGGCAATAATCCCCACTGCTTCCCCCATATCCACCGGATGACCGTGGGCCAGACTCCAACCGTAACAGGTTTGACAAACCGAGCGGGCTGCTTCACAGGTTAAGGGGCTGCGGACTTTGATTTTATCGACGAGTAGCCCTAGTTTTTCGGCGGTTTCGTCATCGATAATCTGGTTGCGGGTGGCGATCACTTCTCCATTGACCACCACATCTTCGGCCAAGGAACGACCTAATAAGCGATCGCTTAAGGGAATTAACACGCGATCACCATCGGTCATGGCGGTTAATTCGATGTAACGATTGGTGCCACAATCTGCCTCGCGGACGATGACATCTTGGGACACATCGACGAGACGACGGGTCAGATAACCGGAATCTGCCGTCCGTAGGGCTGTATCAACTAACCCTTTGCGCGCCCCGTAGGAGGAAATAACGTATTCGGTAACGGTCAATCCTTCCCGGAAGTTAGTCTTAATCGGGAGGTCAATAATTTCCCCCTGGGGATTAGCCATTAATCCCCGCATTCCGACTAACTGACGCACTTGGCTCATATTACCCCGCGCCCCGGAGAAAGCCATCATATAGACGGAGTTGAGGGGATCGGTAACTTGGAAGTTGCGAATTACTTCATCTTTAAGTGATTCGGATGTACTATTCCAAGTGTCGATTACTTTTTGGAAGCGTTCCACTTCGGTGATTTCCCCGCGCACATAACGCTGTTCGGTTTGCCGGATTTCCTGTTCGGCACTTTCGATCATCTGTCGTTTAGCCGGCGGTACGGTTAAATCATCCACACTAATGGAAACCCCTGCTTTGGTAGCGAAACGAAACCCGAGGTTTTTCAATTCATCGGCCATTTGTGAACAGCGCGCCGAACCGTAGTTTTGATAGGCCCAAGCGATCAGTTTTTTCAGTTTTCCTTTGTCAACAGTTTGGTTATAAAACATCTCGATCCCAGTAATAATTAAACAGCTATTAGCTATCAGCCATCGGTGAACAGTAACAAGATTGGTTATAGGGGTTAGGTGTGGGGTGTTGGGGTTTTAGGGTTTTAGGGTGTTGGGGTTTTAGTTGAATTCCCCCATTTCCCCATTTCCCCATTTCCCCATCACCTAACCCCTCACTGATCACTGAAATTACACTTCCGATTCTTCTTCTTCAAGGTCTTCCGTGGTTAAGGATTCGTAGGTGGGGCGAGAGGGGGCGCGACGACCGACATCGACCATCAGATCCACCTCCACATCGCGGGAAGTACCATCGGGGGCATTTTCCACCTTGTGAACGGCGATATCGAGGCCGAGGGATTGCAATTCTCGCATCAAAACCTTAAAGGATTCTGGCGTACCTGGGCGGGGAATCGGCTTGCCTTTTACGATCGCATTTAAAGCCTCATTCCGTCCTTGCATATCATCGGATTTTACCGTTAGCAATTCCTGCAAGGTATAGGCCGCCCCGTAGGCCTCTAGGGCCCAGACTTCCATTTCTCCGAAGCGCTGACCCCCCTGTTGAGCTTTACCGCCCAAGGGTTGCTGGGTAACCAAGGAGTAGGGACCGGTAGAACGGGCGTGAATTTTATCATCAACCAGGTGAACCAGTTTTAACATATAGGCCATACCGACGGTAACGGGACGGTCAAAGGGTTCCCCGGTGCGACCATCGTAAACGGTGACTTTGCCGGCGTGTTCTTCCTTGAACACCCAATCGCGATTGGGTTTTTTCGAGGCACTTTCTAGCAATCCGTGGACGGTTAAACGGCTGGCTTCTTCCCCGTACATTTCGTCAAAGGGAGTAATCTTAAAGCGTACGCCTAGATTTTCGCCGGCCCAACCCAGTAAACATTCAAACACCTGACCGACGTTCATGCGACTGGGAACCCCCAGGGGATTGAGAACGATATCGACGGGACGACCATCGGGGAGGTAGGGCATATCTTCTAGGGGCAGAATCCGAGAAATAATCCCTTTATTGCCGTGACGACCCGCCATTTTATCGCCCACTTGGATTTTGCGTTTTTGGGCAACATAGACCCGCACCACCATATTGGCCCCGGGGGGTAATTCATCCCCCTGTTCGCGGGTAAATACCCGCACATCTACTACCCGGCCTTTTTCGCCGTTGGGGACGCGTAGGGAGTTATCCCGTACATCCCGTGCCTTTTCGCCGAAAATCGCCCGCAGTAGTTTTTCTTCGGGGGGTTGGTCTGATTCGCCTTTCGGGGTGACTTTCCCGACGAGGATATCGCTTGCTTCTACCCAAGCACCGATGCGAATAATGCCGCGTTCATCGAGGTTTCGCAGGGCATCTTCACCGACGTTGGGAATTTCCCTGGTGATTTCCTCTGGTCCAAGTTTAGTTTGACGGGCTTCGATTTCGTATTTTTCGATGTGGATACTGGTATAGACATCTTGTGCCACCAGTCTTTCACTGATTAAAATTGCGTCTTCGTAGTTATAGCCTTCCCAGGGCATATAGGCGACGAGGATATTCTGGCCGAGGGCGATTTCCCCTCCTTCGGTGGCGGAACCATCGGCGAGGATCTGCCCAGGGACAACCTGTTCCCCTTGATAGACTAAAGGACGCTGATTTAAGCAGGTATCTTGGTTAGAGCGTTGATATTTCTGAATTTCGTACTCGATCTCGCTCTTGCCGAAAATCTCTTTGTCTTCATCCGCCACTTTGATGCGAATCCGGTTAGCATCGACGTAGGAAACGACCCCATTGGTACGGGAAACGATGACCATGCCAGAGTCGCGAGCGGCCTGTGCTTCCAATCCGGTACCCACAAGGGGACGTTCGGGACGCAGCAGGGGAACCGCTTGTCGTTGCATATTAGAACCCATGAGGGCGCGGTTAGCGTCGTCGTGTTCGAGGAAGGGAATCAGGGAAGTTGCCACCGAGACAATTTGGACGGGGGAAACACAAACGTAGTCCACTTGTTCGGGGGAAGTGGTGGAGAATTCCTGCCGATAGCGCACCGGGATAGTTTCGCCGAGGATATAACCATTTTCATCGGTGGCCACGTCTCCCGGTGCTACCCGCAGATCGTCTTCTTCGTCGGCGGTTAGGTATTTAACGGGGAGATCATAGCGTACTCGGCCATTTTCCACGACATAACAGGGGGTTTCAATAAAACCGTAGTCGTTGACGCGAGCGTAGGTGGCCAGGGAACCGATTAAACCGGCGTTGGGACCTTCTGGGGTTTCCACCGGACAAATGCGACCGTGGTGGGAGGGGTGGATGTCGCGCACGGCAAAACCGGCCCGTTCCCGGGTGAGACCGCCGGGGCCGAGGGCGGAAATGCGGCGTTTATGGGTCAATTCCGCTAGGGGATTGGTTTGATCCATGAACTGGGAGAGTTGCGAGGAACCAAAGAATTCTTTAATCGCCGCTACTAGGGGTTTCGGGTTGACTAGGGAAGCGGGGGTGAGGTTTTGGGATTCGCTGACGGTCATCCGTTCCCGAATGATTCTTTCTAAGCGGTTTAAACCCACTCGCACTTGGTTTTGGAGCAGTTCACCCACGGAACGGACGCGACGGTTGCCGAGGTGGTCGATGTCGTCGGTGTTGCCGATGTCAAATTCGAGGTTAATTAGGTAGTCGATCGCCGATAAAATGTCGGTGGTGGTCAGAACGCGCTGGTTATCGGGGACGTTGAGGCGTAGTTTTTTGTTGAGTTTATAACGACCAACGCGACCAAGATCGTAGCGTTTATTGTCAAAAAAGCGCGATTCGAGCAGTTGTTGTCCGCCGGTGACGGTGGGAGGTTCCCCGGGGCGTAGTTTGCGGTACAGGTCGAGGAGTGCCTCTTCTTCGGTGGGATTGCCTTCTTTGTCGAGGGTTTTTTGGTAGAATTCGGGATGGCGTAGGGAGTCAAAGATTTCGTTATCGCTCAATCCGATCGCTTTCAGGAGAACTTGGGCGGATAATTTGCGGGTTTTGTCGATTCTGACCCAGACTAAGCCGTTTTTGTCGGTTTCAAATTTTAACCAAGCTCCTCGGTTGGGAATCAGGGAAGCGGAGTAGGTACGGCGACCGTTTTTGTCGATTTCGGCTTTGTAGTAAACACCGGGGGAACGGACGATCTGATTGACGATGACTCGTTCGGCCCCGTTAATAATAAAGGTTCCCCGTTCGGTCATCAGGGGTAAATCGCCGATAAAGACTTCCTGTTCGATGTTTTCTCCCGTTTCTTTGTTGATTAAACGGGTGGGAACGTACATCTGAACGGAATAGGTGCTATCGCGTCGTTTGGCTTCATCGACGTTGTATTTCGGTTCTTTGAGTCTGTAGTCCTGCCCGAGGAAATGTAGTTCTAATTTACCTGTATAGTCGCTGATGGGGGAAAAGCTATTCAGTTCCTCGATTAGTCCTTCTTCCAAAAACCACCGAAAACTGGAGTGTTGGATTTCGATGAGGTCGGGTAAGAGGTTAAAGGTAAGATTGTTCATAGGGTTACAAGGGCTGATGACACGATAGCGACGGTCGGGAATTGCTCTCGGAGATCGGGGTTTTTAGGGGTTGGGTGTTGGATGTTAGGGTTTTAGTTGAATTCCCCCATTTCCCCATTTCCCCATTTCCCCATTTCCCCGTCCCCTGCTCTGTGCTAATAAACTATGTTTTTTAACTGGGGAGTTGAAATAAGTTGCGGGCGTTCTGGGTGGTTTGTTCGGCTAAGGTTTCGAGGGAAACGCCGCGCAGACGGGCGACGGTTTCGGCCACATGGAAGACGAAAGAGGGTTCGCAAGGTTTACCGCGGTGGGGATTGGGTGAGAGAAAGGGGCAATCGGTTTCGACCAGGATGCGATCGCCAGGGACAATTTGGGCGGCAGCTTGCACGGTTTTACTGTTTTTGAAGGTGACAATGCCGCTAAAGCTGATGTAAAAACCCAAATCTAAAAACCATTGAGTTTCTTCGGGGTTGCCAGTCCAGCAGTGCATCACGCCGCCAATTTTGCCCACTTGTTGCCGAAAGGTGCTGATTTCCTCCCGCATTGTCGGGGCCGCATCTCGACAATGGATAATCACGGGTTTATCGAGACGATGGGCGATTTCTAACTGCCTCCAAAAGACCTGTTTTTGCTGCTCTTGATTATCCGCTTTATAGAAGTCTAAACCCATTTCCCCGATCGCCACGACGCGCCGATCAGATCGGGCTAGGGTCTCGATCTGATCGGCACTATTATCTCGCCATTTTTGGGCATCTAGGGGATGTAAACCGACGGCGAAGGAAATTTCCCCAAATTGATCGGCAATGGCTTTAATTGCCGCAAACTCCTCTGGTTGAACACAGGAGTGAACCAGATGAACGACTCCCACACTTCGCCAACGTTCGGAGATAGCGGGCAAGTCGGCTTGCAAAACGTCAAAGTTCAAATGAACGTGCGTATCTATTAATTGCATCGACCCCCGATCGCTTGTTGCGTCTGTCCTGATTACAGCTTAATCGTTTCTTAGGAAGCTTGGCTAACTTTTTGCAAAGCTTTGGCTAAACCGGCTTTTTTTCTAGCGCCGTTGTTCCGGTGCAAGACGTTGCGCTTGACGGCTTTATCGATTTTACTGTAAGCTTCCGATAGAGCTTGTTGGGCGCTTTCTAGCCCTTCTGGGCTGGGGTTGGCTCCGTAGGCTGAGACAGCGACAAGACATTTTTTGATCAGGGTTCTTACGGCTGACTTGTACGCTTTGTTGCGTAGACGATTTCTTTCGGAGATTTGGACTCGTTTGAGTGCAGACTTTGTATTAGCCACAGTCGTTTCTTGTTCTCAATACTGGTATGGTTAATCGGGACACAGACAAACCATAATAACAGATCTGTGCTATTTGTTGCAAGAGTTTTCTGGACAAGATTGGGGCAACCCCAGAGATATTTTCAGGATTAGGTTCCCACAGATGGGGAAGTGTAGTTGACATCCTCACCGCCGTAAACGGACGGTGATTCCCAAACCTCACGATTTAGGTTTCTGCTTCTTTCCCTTGCGGGGTTCCGCACCTGCCTTAACAGATTTACTCTGTTCTGGTCTT
>NZ_SFBY01000416.1:0-31956 GCF_007095505.1 Microcystis sp. M_QC_C_20170808_M3Col | reverse complement strand
ACCGAAAGGGACAAAACGACAGATTTTAGATGGGATTTTCTATCAACTCAAAAATGGCTGTAATTGGCCGGACCTCCCGAAAGATTTCCCTCCCTACTCCACCTATTTGGTATCTCTCTTGTGACGCTTCACGGGTAAGAATTACAGGTATTTTGGCTAATTCGCTCTAATCCATACTGGGTAATGATTTTGGGAAAGATACCAAATGGACTCTATAGAAAGGCATTTAGCGATTTTTGTCAATTGTTTTTTATCTAGAGCGAACTAATCAATTAAGTCTCTTGCCAGATAAGGATTTAGTCGATTTATGCCCCCCTATCGAACCATACCAAGTAACGAAGAACCAATTAATCGAGCAAAAGACGATTTTTAATCTTGTCTTATTTAGATATTAAAGAAAGTCCTATAGTATCGTTTTCGGGTCTATTATTTTAAGCGCTTTTCGCATTAGAAATTTTTCAGACCCTATCACCACAGGTCGTAGAAAAAAGTCTGTATTCGATAAATATCACTCTACAGTCTATGGAATCAGAAATTATTCGTCTGTTTCTACCTGTATTTTTTGACACACCAGACTTTTACTCGATACTCCCCATCGTCACAGATAGACGAAATAAACGGAGCGAGTGTAATTTATCCAGATACAAAGGACAAGAAAGTGATGATTACTATTACCGATCCAACCGCACTAGAGTTGCCTCTTCTGGGACAAGATGATATTTACAACGACCTGAACATAGCCGAGACAACCTTTTCGGAAACTCTCCCCATCCGCGACATTCAAGGAACTGGATTAGTATCGGACATGACAGGGAGGCCGGTGAGGGATGTAGCTGGAATCGTTACGGCGATCACCAGTAATGGCTTTCAGCTACAAGACCCCGATCAAGACGACAATCCGCGAACCTGGGAAGACATCTTCGTCTTTACGAACAAGCGAGACCTCGGTGTAAACGGACTGAATCTCTCCGTTGGAGCGTCGGTTCAAGTCAGTGGACTGGTGCAGGAAAGACGACTGGATGTTACCAACGAAGAAGGCGGTAGCGAACCCGCGCTAGAGTTACTTCTTCTGGAACAAGATGATACTGAGGAATACGATGATCCTTACGATACTTACAACGACCAGAACATAGCCGAGACAACCTTTTACGACCAGGACACAGCCGAGACAACCTTTTCGGAAATTCGCATCCGCGACATTCAAGGAACTGGATTAGTATCGGAAAAAGCAGGGAATCTGGTGAGCGGTGTAGCCGGAATCGTCACGGGGTTCGCTACTAATGCTAATGGCTTTTACCTACAAGACCCCGATCCAGACAACGATCCGCGAACCTCGGAAGGTATCTTCGTCTTTACGGGATCGAGAAACCTCGGTGTAAACGGACTCAATATCACGGTTGGCGCATCGGTTCGAGTCAGTGGACAGGTGCAGGAAAATCGACCGAATATTAAAATAGACGGCAAAAGCGTACCCGACCTTACTGTTCTCAGTACCACACAAATTGCTGCCAATAGAGAAACGAACACAATCGAAGTGGTAAGTTCGGGCAATCCCTTACCCGCCCCCATTCTCATCGGATCGGGAGGTCGCGTACCCCCCAACCAAATCATCGCGGGAACGAACTTCTCCCCTGACACCTTCGACATTCCCTTAGATTTAAATACTGGTATCGGCTTCTATGAAAGCTTGGAAGGAATGCTGGTAACGGTACAGGATACCATGGCGGTCAGTCCGACGATTATCCGACCTACTAGCTCGGATTCAATATGGACGGTGGCGAATCGAGGGGCTGATGCCACTGGCATCAACAGTCGCAGTGGCATTGGCATCGCTCCTGATGATTTCAACCCCGAACGGATTCAAATCAGCGCCACAGTCCTGCCACGAGTTGATGTGGGCGATCTCTTAGGGAATCTGACGGGGGTAGTTGATTACGCCTTCGGTGACTACCGGGTCTTAGTAACCGAACCAGTTCAAGCGACTTCTGGCGGATTGCAGCGGGAAGTGACGAATCTAATAGGCACGGCAGATAAGCTAACAATCGCCAGTTATAACGTGGAAAATCTCAATCCCACGGTATCGAACCCCGGTGGACTTGAGAGATTCGGCGTACTCGCCAATCAAATCCTCAATAACCTGAGAGCCCCCGATATTATCGGACTTCAGGAAGTTCAAGACAACAACGGCCCGATCGACGACGGTACGGTAGCGGCGGATTTAACCTATCAGGCTTTAATCGACGCAATCAAGGCCGCGGGCGGCCCTACCTACCAGTTCCTGAATATCAATCCCGTCAATAATCGAGATGGGGGTGCGCCTGGTACTAATATTCGAGTTGGCTATCTCTATAACCCCAGTCGCGTTAGCTTTGTAGAAGGTTCCCTCCGACGGATCACCGACCCCATCGCCACGCCCGATAATGATGGTGCTTTTACCAACAGTCGCAAGCCCCTAGTCGCCACCTTTACGTTTAACGGACAGGAAGTGACGGTAATTAACAATCACTTAACCTCCAGACGCGGTGGCAATAGTTTATTTGGCAATGTTCAACCCCCCAATATTGGAAGCGCGGACGTAAGAGCCAATCAAGCTACGGTTATCAATAGCGAAGTCAACGCGATTCTGGCGGACGATCCCAATGCTAACGTGGTGGTTTTAGGGGATCTTAACGGCTTTGATTTTGAAGAGTTCCAGCAAATTCTCAGTGGTGGGGTGCTAACCAATCTTTCTCAAACCCTGGATGTCAGAGATCGCGCCACCTTCAACTTCCAAGGTAACTCCCAAGCCTTAGACCACGTTTTGGTAACTAATAATCTTGCCGATGATGCCCAGTATGACATTGTTCATGTCAACGTGGATTTTGTTGATCAGCCAGCCGATCACGAACCCATCCTTGCAACCCTCAACTTGCCGTTTACCCTACAAATTCTGCAAACCTCCGATCAAGAAGCGGGGATTCCGGCTTTTCAAGATATTCTTGGCTTCTCGGCGGTAATGAATGCCTTGGATAACCGGTACGCCAATACTCTGAAATTGACTACGGGAGATGTTTACATTTCCAGTCCCTTCTTTAATGCCAGCCGCGATATTTACGATAACGCCACAACGGGTAATCCACAGGCCGATCAAGGAGGCATCGCCGACATCCTGATTAACAATGAATTAGGCTGGGATGTGGCCTCGGTGGGCAACCATGAATTTAGCGGTGGTGCTGGTTCCTTCCTCAACTTGGTCGCCCCGAATCCTAATTGGGTTAATGGGCAGAATGGCGGTGTCGGTATCGGACCTGGAGGCTATCCAGGCGCGGCGTTCCCCTATCTAGCCAATAACCTCGATTACAGCCGGGCTACTCTTCCCAACGGTTTAAGCGTGGTCGCTAACGGGGGAGCGCCTTTACCCAATACCCTAACCGGAAGCGTGGTTAAGGACTTTAACGGCGAAAAAGTGGGAATTATCGGCATTGTTACCCCCTATCTCAAATCGATCGCCGATACGGGAGCGATCGAGGTAACTACCCGAGATGCCAACGGCAACGTGATTACCGGGACGACTTCCGTGGATGAGCAAGTGGATTCCATCATCCGCAACATCACCCCCGAAGTCCAAGCTTTAAGCAATGCGGGCATCAATAAGATTGTTTTGATGACTCACCTGCAAGAATCCCGCATTGAAATCGCTTTAGCCGAAAAAATGGCGGCTTTGGGACTAGGGGTCGATCTGCTCTTGGGTGGTGGTTCTCACCAACTTATGTCCTCGGAAACTGGCGTTCCTCCCTTACGGGAAGATGAAACCCAGCAAAATAACGGACAGTTACTCCAACCCTTTCCTCAAGTTTACGGCAGTGGGGATAACAAAGTCGTTTTCGTCAATTCAGCCGCCAATTACCGCTATCTGAATCAGTTAGTTGTCACTTTCGATTATAAGGGCGTGGTCAGCACCATTGGAGATGATAGCGGTCCCTATGCCACCGATATTGCGGGAGTTGATCGCCTCTATGATGAATCGATTACTACCCTAGATCAAGTTAAAGCTAAAGCCGATCAAGATATAGTTAACATTGTTGATGGGGTGCAATCTTTCGTTAACCAACAAGATGGCAATATTTTCGGTCAAACGGACGTTTTCCTCAATGGTGTTCGGGGGGATGTACGCACCCAAGAAACCAACTTGGGTAACTTAACTGCCGACGCTCAAGATTTCTACGCCGAAGCCTATTTGAATGAGCATAACCTGCTTCCGGGCTTTAACAAGCTCGATATTTCCTTTACCAATGGAGGCTCCATTCGGGACCACATCGGACAGTTTCAAGTGGAACAGTTGGCAACCTTTAATCTGACTACCCTGCCACCTCAAGCTAACCCTGAAGTGGGCAAAGAAGAAGGGGATGTTTCTCAACTCGATATTGCCAACTCCTTAAGGTTTGACGGCGATTTAGTTGTCGGTACAGTCACCGCCACCGGATTCCTGCAATTGGCCGAACACATGATTTCTTCGGTGGAAACGGGGAACGGTCGTTTTGGTCAAATTGGTGGCTTTAACTTTAGTTATGACCCCACTGCCCCAACCGGTCAACGGATTCGCAGTCTGGCCCTAGCCGATGCAACAGGTAAGAGCGTCCAAACCATCGCAGAAAATGGGAAATTAGTGGTTGCTTCTAACACCGTTTTTAGTGTTGTCACGCAAGGTTTCCTAGCGAATGGCGGTGATAGTTATCCCACGGTGATCGAGAATATCAAACGCTTGGTTGATTTTGACGAACCCGATTCTCTAGGAAAGGCCAATCTCCGACCGGGACGGATACAGGATGCCTTCGCGGAGTATCTCTCAGCTTTTTACAACAATAACAACGGACAACAGCCCTTCAACCAGGCCGATACTCCCCAATCAGAAGACAAACGGATTCAAAGCCTCGGTTTCCGTCAAGATACGGTTCTCGATGGTATCACTCCTTTGCTGACAAACATTAATGGAACCACCGGTGATGATACTTTTGACGCAGCTGTGCGCGATGGCAAACAATTTATCGGCAATAACCAACTTCTCAATACGGGAAGCGGGAATGACACTGTAAACGTTCGCTTTGCTGTCGGTGGTAATAACATCCGTACCGCTTCGGGCAATGACACCGTTTACGCAGGAACCAATAACCGTATCGATACGGGTGTCGGCAATGATGAACTTTTCTTGGGGTCTGCCGGTGGTAATAATATCGTCACCGGAGGGACAGGGAAGGATAATTTCTGGATTACAGAAAATGATGCGCTCTTACCGGCAAATCCCAATATCATCGCTGATTACAAAGCGAATCAAGGGGATCTGATTGGTTTCTTCTCTACTAGCTTAAGTTTTGGTTCTCGCGGCACGAATTGGGATTATCGTCAAGCGGGTGCAAATACCATTATTAAAGCTTTTGGACAAGATGTAGCCATTCTCAATGGAATTAATGCCTCTACCTTGACTCAAGCTAATTTCATCTTTAGTTAGGCTCTCTAACTAACTGAATTGAGGGGTGCGACTCATCAAACGCGCACCTTTCAACCCTAATATTTTCAGCACATCTTATTGGATGAGGACAAAATCATGAATTCCTGGCAACGCAACGCAGTGATTACTTCTGGGGTAGTTTTAAGTCTTGCAGTTCGGCAAGTCAATCCCGCTCAAGCGGCTATCGTAAATTACAATCTAGCAGGAACAATAGAAACCGGTTTATTGACAGGAGAAACTTTTTCGGGAACTTTTAGCTATGATAATTCCCTGTTAACGGGTTCAGACTTTGAATTTTTAGATGTGTCTCAAGTAAACTTGAACTTTTCAGGCTCGACTTTTACTGCTGTTAATGCGGACCCTAATCCTACTGTGGAATTTTTAGACGGTAACTTTTTGGGTTTGAATTTTTCAACATCTAGTTTTACTCCAGAATTTTCTCTAATTCCCGCTTTTGGTGGTACTGAGGCTACTTTTTCCTATATTGGAACTAATGATAACGGTTCAGGCCGCATTCAATATGCCCTAGTTCCTGAACCTTCAACTGTTTTAGGACTTATCGCTTTAGGTATCGGCGGTTTTTTGGTGGGTAGAAAACGGGACTATCATTAAAACTCGTGTTTTACTAATTTAAGCCACCTCAAGTAAGGAGAAATCAAGGATTTGCTAGGGGTTTTGAATTGAGCTATGTGGGAGCATCCCACTTAGGCGGTAAGTATTGGTACTTATCGCCTATCAAGTAGGGCGAAAAATCAAAATAATATCGGCAAAATGATCAGGGTAAGCTCATCTAATTTGGTATAAATTGTACTTGACAAAGATTTCTAAATAGGGTCTACGGCAAAAAGTTTTTCGGTGGTGGTAGGGTGTGGGGTGTGGGGTGGGGGGTTTTACCCATTTTCACCTGGTCAATTACCTAATTTTCAGGGAAAAAGTTCCGGAATTTTCCCCTCAATCACTCCAAGGGTCGGCACTTTTTGAGGTCAAAAAAGTCTAAAAGCCTTATCCAAAAAGGTTTTTAGATTTATTCAGCAGACCCTACTTATGTATAATTTATAATTAGCCTTTGTCTAACTGTTGTTTATTAAAATTAATGGCTGTTCGTTACTCTTTATGCTAAATCAACATACAAGATGCCAAGACAACATACTGGTTCTTCATTACTTGGTATGGTTTGATCGGGGGGCATAAATCGACTAAATCCATATCTAGCAAGAGACTTAATTGATTAGTTCGTTCTAGTCGGGTGTTGGGTAAAATCGGTAGCGATCGGCTTTCTCCATGGCTCAGGTTCTAGCATATATCGTGTAAATGCGCTAATATTCAAACTAAAGCCGTCCTTTGAGGACGGGGTTTGGAACTCAATTTTTCGATGACGACAATAATCGACGAGTTAAGGCAACAATGGCAAGATCGCCTCTCGCAAACAGAGGATTCCTTAACCGATCGCCAACGGGAGACTATTATCAATTGGTTACTCGGTGAAGATAGCCAACGTTGGGAAAATTTAGATGGGAGAGATTTAGAAATCGCTAAACGGGGATTAGTCTATCTTTGGCAAATTTTGCGGCAACGCTATCTCAAAGTTAGTCCCACCCGCGCCTATCGTAACCTGATCGATCGTCTCGGCGCTTGTGTCACTCTCCGGCAAAAAATTCGCACTTGGGTTTCCTTAAGTCGCGATCGTCAGCAAGCGGTGACCGATGTCTTGCAAGAAGTTATTCAAGAGATGTTAAATAGCGATCGCTATCTGCAATCCCAGTTAGCATGGATCGCTCGTTGTACCAACGATCAAGCTACTCGCGATCGGCTGGTGTTAGCCACCCTAGAGGAATACGCCCTGCGTCCGATCCGCAATCAACCCCTGTTAGCCTATCGTTTTGTTAATTATCTCCGTCGTCAAGCGAAAAGCGGTATCACTAATGTGCCGCGGGAAGAAATGATCCGGATTCTCTCCGATGAAATTAGTGACGATGAGGGGGAAAATAGCTTAAGTTTACTGGATCAAAATGCGATCGCTACCTACGAAGATGAACGCACTTGCCAAGAAGCGCAAATTCTCCGGGTAAAAGTTCAAGAGAGTTTTGCTAAGTATCTAGAGGAAAATGTTAGTCCGGAGGCGGTGACTTGGTTTAACCTCTATCTAGGGGGCGAAAGCCAAGATGCGATCGCCAAAAAGATGAATATTCCCATTCAACGGATTTATCGTCTCCGGGAAAAAGTTGGCTATCATGCGATTAAGGTTTTTGCCCTCAAGGAAGGGGCAGAATTAATCAGTGAATGGTTAGAAATCAGCCCGAAAGAGCATAATTTTGGCTTAACTCTCAGTCAATGGCAAATTTACTATGCAGCCCTTTCTCCCACGGGTAAAAGCGTTATCGATGGCTTAAAAGCGGGTAAAACCCTTGAGGAAATCGCCAGCGAATTAAACTGTAAACAGACGCAAGTGGTCAAAGAATGGACGCAACTTTATCTAAGCGCCCAAAGTCTCAGGACAAAAACCTAATCAGTATTCAGGAGGCAGTGATCAGTGATCAGTAATCAGTGATCAGTAATCAGATGCGAGTTTTAAGTGAGTGGTATTCAGTGAGAAGTATTATATAGCGTTTCCTGTTCACAAGAGGTACATTCTCAAGGCTGAAAAGCTTAATTAGCAAAGGTTAAGCTGTGCCTCACAGATGCGAGAACCGCTATAGTCATTTCAGATAAGTCTGATACAGTCTAGACCGATCAAACCCTGATCAACTCTGGCATTCATATTCTCAATCTTAATTGAAATGACTATAAATGGCAGTTTCCCACTCCCCATCCCCTTTTTGATTTTTTACTTCAAGAAATATGTGGATTATTAGCAAAAAAGTCGGGGTATTTACCCATTATTTAACCCCTACGGGTACATTTACCCCCAGCATCGACAAAGCCAGTAAATTTTCTGCTCGGGAAATGGCGGATATTATGGCTAAAAAATACGGGGGAATAGTCGAGGCAATGAAATAATTATGACCATTGGCATTTGGATTTTAGGGGATCAATTATGGACAGGACAAGCTGCCTTAGCTAATCGTCAAACCTATGCACGGGAAACACCGGTTATTTTAATTGAATCCCACAATCATATTCGACAAAGACCCTATCATCAGCAAAAATTAGTTTTAATCTGGTCGGCGATGCGTCATTTTGCCGAAGAATTAAAAACTTTAGGATGGTCTGTAACCTACGAAGTTGCTGAAGATTTTGAACCGATTTTATCTGCTTGGATTGAACGATTAGGCATTAAAGAATTACAGATTATGATGCCTAATAATTTACCTTTTCTTAGGTTAATCAAAAATCTGAATTTAGACTGTGTTATAACCCTAATTGATAATAATCACTTTCTCTGGACTAGGACAGATTTCAATAATTGGGCTAAATCTCGTAAAAGACTATTACTAGAGGATTTCTATCGAGAAAGTCGTAAAAAATGGCAGATTTTAATCGAGGATAATCAACCCATAGGAGGACAATGGAACTTTGATAAACAAAACCGCAAACCGCCCAAGGATGGATTAAAAACTGCTGCTCCTCTTTGGTTTGAACCCGATGAAATTACCCTTCAGGTTATCGCTGATGTGGAAGCTTTAGATATTCCTAAATATGGAAAAATCAAACCTTTTCGCTGGGCAGTAAACCGCAGACAAGCTTTACAGGTTTTGGAGCATTTTATCACTAATTGTCTGCCTAACTTTGGACCCTACCAAGATGCGATGATAACGGGAAAAGAAACCCTCTGGCATTCCCTATTATCTCCCTATCTTAATCTAGGATTACTAACGCCATTAGAAGTGATTCAAGCGGCAGAAATTGCCTATAAAAAAGATAATTTAGCCCTAAATAGCATCGAAGGATTTATCCGTCAGGTGTTGGGATGGCGGGAATATATGCAGGGAATTTATCATTATCTGGGAGAAGATTACGCTAATCATAATTGGTTTGAGCATCAACAACCCTTACCGGCTTTCTTTTGGGATAGTAATCAAACCGAGATGAATTGCCTCAAACAAGTATTATCACAGGTGGAAAATACCGGTTATGCCCATCATATTCAAAGATTAATGATTTTGAGCAATTTTGCCTTAATTTTTGGTTGCTCTCCCCCAGCAGTTGAGAACTGGTTTCATAGTGTTTTTATCGATGCCTACGATTGGGTAATGCAGACTAATGTGTTGGGAATGGGACAATTTGCCGATGGGGGAATTCTCGCCTCTAAACCCTACGCCGCCTCGGCCAACTATATTGATAAAATGAGTGATTATTGTCGGGGTTGTGTGTATAAAAAAAATGAACGAGTCGGGGATTTAGCCTGTCCTTTTAACTTTCTTTACTGGGATTTTTTGGCACGACATCGAGAAAAATTAAAGTGCCAAGGTCGAGTTAATATGATTTTAGGTCATCTCGATCGAATGTCGGCAGCTGAACTTAATCAAATGCGCTGCCAGTCCAACCAATTAAGAGCTATCAGTTGTCAGGAGTCAGGAGTCAGGAGTCAGGAGGTGATAGGGAGATAGGGTTTTGGGGTGATAGGGTTTTGGGGTGATAGGGTTTTGAGGTGATAGGGTGATGAGACAACTTCCCCACTTCCCCACTTCCCCACTTCATAATTCATAATTCATAATTCCCATCTTCCCACTTCCCCACAACCAAAACCCACTATGATAATTGCTATATGAGTAAATCTAAGGAAAAAAACCGGATTGCCTATCAGGAATTTGGAGATCAAAGTAATTCCCAAGCTTTTGAGCGTTCCATTCCTGAATTACCCCCGAATCAGCAGAATTTGCGAGTACAAACCTCCCGCTCTGGTCGTGCGGGAAAAACCGTTACCATAGTTACAGGTTTTCAATGTCAAACCGAAACTCTGACTAAATTATTAAAACAGTTAAAAACTGCTTGCGGAACGGGTGGTACAGTTAAAGAAAATGCCATTGAGATCCAAGGAGATCATCGCCAAAAAATTCTACAAATTCTCATTGAATCGGGTTACAAAGCCAAAATTAGCGGAGGATAGCTAAAAATCATGATTCCCTCTTGGTTGCTTATCGGTGTCGTGGGATTTTTGGTCGCGTTAGGTGGGGGATTACTTAATTCTCGGGATGTACGTTGGTTTGCGCGATTGCGTCGTCCCGATTGGTTAACCTTTGAAAGATTAATCCCTCTTATCTGGACAATTATCTATATTTGTGGGGCAATTTCTGCTTATTTAGTCTGGGAAGCGCAACCGGCTAATCGCTGGTTTTTGATGGCTTTTTATCTGTTGGTGGAATTGACTATTACTGCCTATACTCCCGTCACCTGTAAACTACGTAGTCTCAAAGCGGGAACGATTATCGGAGGTACGGGTTTTTTCTTGGGTTGTCTTCTGGCGCTATTGGTTTTCCCTGTTTCTTCTTGGGCGGGCATCCTACTCCTACCCTACCTGATTTGGAGTCCGATCGGTACCTATGTGACTTGGGAAATGATCCATCTCAATCCTAGGGATGTCTAGATAGGGTTTACTGAAAAAGTTTCTTGTGGTGGCAGGGTGTGGGGTGTGGGGTGTAGGGTGTAGGGTTTTACCGATTTTGAGGGGGTCAATTACCTAATTTTCAGGGAAAAAGTACCTGAATTTTCCCCCCGATCACTCCCATCGCTGGTACTTTTTGATTTCAAAAAAGTCTAAAGATATAGCAAAGACCAAGGTGCTTAGGACAATCCATCGCTGAAACCCTGTTCAGATAAGAGTTTGAAAATTGAAAGCGTCCTAAATAACCCATTATTTGCTATATTATCCAACAAGGTTTTTAGATTTATTCAGCGAACCCTAGACAGGTAAAGTGGGATGGGTTAATTTTTAACACATCCCACAGGTCTTATTGCCATCTACCAACTTGAAAATCTAGACTGTTTTTTCCGCTCTAACTCGTTCTACCTTTACCTTGCGAGGACTGGAGCAATCAAGGAAGTTAGGAACCTCCTGACGACAGTGAGGACAATACCATTAGGCACGACCAACCCCAAGGTGACGAAGGGTAATTCCCGAACACATAGGGCAGTTGTGCATGGATTGTTAGACTAATTTTAAACATTTTTAAAATTGTCTTACCTCCTGAAATAATCCTAAACAAAATCGCCGCTCTTTAACTCTAACTTTAGGTATATTTCCCAGAAAATACCTAGGGATGAGGACGGAAAAGATGGGAATGTTGCGGGTGATAAAGTTGCGATCGAGTTCCTGTAATCTGGTTTAAAGCGGGACTAATTAGATAAAGGGTAGTTCTAGTTAAATTTTCTCGATGGGTTAATTGGGCCATCTCTGACAGGGGGACAACCCAGATTTTTTCGTCGGGCCAACTGAGACGGAAACAAACGGCCACCTGTTGCTCTGGCTGGTAGTATTTTAGGAGTTTTTCCTGGGCTTTGTCAACATGACGGGCGGCTAAATATAGGCATAAACTGGCTTTATGGGCGGCTAAAGAGGCTAATTCTTCACTTTCTGGCATAGGAGATGCTTTCCCTTCCACCCGAGTTAGAATAATTGTCTGGACTAATTCCGGAATCGTTAATTCTAGGGCCAATTTGGCCGCTAATCCTTGAAAGGCACTAATTCCGGGGATTAGCTGAAAGGGGATATCCGCTGCTGTCAAAAGATGAATTTGTTCTTGGATGGCACTATAGAGACTTAAATCCCCCGATTGCAGTCGCACCACCGCTAAACCCCGACGCACGCGATCGATCATTAAAGGGATAATTTCCTCTAGGGTGATGCTACTGGTGGGAATTAACTCGACATCTGTACGAGTGTCCTCAAGAATCTGTTTGGGGACGAGGGAATTAGCAAAGAGGATAACATCGGCTTTTTGGAGAATTTTATAGGCTTTTACCGTCAATAATTCCGGATCTCCGGGACCTGCACCAATAAAATAGACGGCCGGGAGGAGAGGAGAGGAGTCAATTAAAGTCATACTAAATCCTGTTTAAAAGGGGTGTAGGGTGTGGGGTGTGGGGTGTGGGGTGTGGGGAAGGAAACCTCTTTCATCTGTGGGGGTGAAAATTTTTTCATCGGGACTGACTCGGAGAATACTGTCTCCTGAATACTGAATCCGATTATTAACCTGAACATTTGTATTTAATTACGGTGAAACTGACTATACAATATTAATGATAAAGCACGGTCAGCATTGACAATGATTAGCGATCAGTCCCTCCCCCCCCAAAATATTGAAGCGGAAGAATCTATCTTAGGTGGTATTTTACTAGATCCAAAAGCGTTAGGTAGAATCAGTGATTTTTTAATTCCAGAAGCTTTCTATGTGAAAACCCATCAAGATATTTATCGTGCGGCACTTGCTTTACAAGGGAAGGGAAAACCGACGGATTTAATGACGGTTAGCAGCTGGTTACAGGATAATTTTCTGCTGGAGGAAATCGGGGGAATGCCGCGATTGTTACAATTAATTGAGCGCACTGTCTCGGCCGCTAACATCGATCGCTATGCTGAATTAGTGATGGATAAATATATGCGTCGTCAGTTAATTTCCACCGGGGGAGAAATTATTGAGTTAGCCAGGGATACGACGCTAGAATTAGAAAATGTTTTCGATGAATCGGAACAAAAGATTTTTCGTCTCACCCAAAAACGACCCCAAGAGGGTTTAATTTTTCTGGGGGATACTTTAATTGAAACTTTTAACGAAATTGAGAAAATGCAGGAGACGACCACTCTACCCGGTATCGAAACTCAATTTTATGATCTCGATGCCATGACCAGTGGTTTACAACCCTCGGATTTAGTTATTATCGCGGGTAGGCCTTCCATGGGAAAAACTTCTTTTGCTCTTAATATTGCCTATAATATCGCTCAACAGAATTTACCTGTGGCTGTCTTTAGTTTGGAGATGTCCAAGGAACAATTAGCCCAACGTTTGTTATCGAATGAGGCTAAAATCGAAAGTAATCGGATTCGCTCGGGCCGTTTGGGACAAAATGATTTAGAGAAGGTTCTTGGGGGACTAGAAAAGTTATTAAATTTGCCCATATATATCGATGATAGTGCCAATTTAAGTGTAATTCAAATGCGTTCCCAAGTGCGGCGTTTACAGGCAGAAAAAAAGGGGCAAATGGGATTAGTTTTAATCGATTATCTGCAATTAATGGAAGGGGGAGGTGATAATCGTGTTCAGGAACTTTCTAAAATTACCCGCAGTCTTAAGGGTTTAGCGAGAGAAATTCATGCTCCTGTCATTGCTCTTTCTCAGTTAAGTCGCGCTGTGGAATCTCGCAATAATAAAAGACCGATGATGTCCGATTTACGCGAGTCGGGATGTTTAGCAGGTGATAGTTTAGTTGAGTTAGCCGATCCTCGTGCTAAAGTGCCAATTTGTCAGTTAGTTAATTGCTCTAATTTTACGGTTTTTGCTCTTAATGAGGAAACAATGAAATTAGAAAAAGCACTGGTAACTAAGGTCTTTTCTACAGGATTTAAGCCAGTTTTTCGATTAACAACTCGTTTAGGTCGCACGATTAGAGCTACAGGCAATCATAAATTTTTGACTGTCCACGGTTGGCAAAGATTAGATGAATTAAATATCGGTAATTATATCGCTTTACCTCGCTCTCTGAGTAATTCAGACCTAAGGTTTAATTGGGATGAAGTTATGGCAATTCAAGCGGATGGAGAGACAGAAGTGTATGATTTAACAGTAGATAAATTACATAACTTTATTGCCAATAATATCATCGTCCATAATAGTATCGAACAGGATGCGGATTTAATTATGATGTTATACCGAGATGAATATTATAACCCCGATAGTCCCGATCGAGGTGTGGCCGAAGTAATTATTACTAAACACCGTAACGGTCCCACCGGCACAATTAAGCTACTTTTTCAACCAGAATTTACCAAGTTTCTTAATCTTAAACAAAGTCGCTCTAATTATTAAAATGAAAGCAACTATTAATTATAAAACTCCCAATTGGCTCTTAATACTTTTGGCAATTATCCTAACTCTCGGTGTGGTTTTTCGTTTTGCGAATATCGATAAAAAAATCTATTGGCACGATGAATCCTACACCACCATTAGAACCACTGGTTATCAAGCAAAGGAAATCGCTGATACTATCTTTCAAAATCGTCTTTTATCTACCACAGAATTAGGAAAATTTCAGCAACTGAAACCCGAAAGTAATGTTGTTGATACAATTAAATCTCTTGCTAAAGAAGACCCTCAACATCCACCTTTATACTTTATTATCTCTCGCTATTGGGAAAAACTATTCGGTTTTTCTACCGTTTCTTCCCGCAGTTTAGCGATTGTTTTTAGTCTTCTCTCCCTGCCATTTATTTACTATCTATCCCTAGAATTATTTGCAGCAAAGTTAACGGCAATTTTAGCAGTAATTTTATTGGCACTCTCTCCAGTTGATATAATATTTGCTCAAATGTCTCGTCAGTATAGTCTTTTGGTTCTGTTAACTATAATCAGTCAATTACTGCTGTTAAAATGGCTCAAAAAAAGAACTATTGTTAATTGGTCTTTATATACCCTATCTAATACTCTCGGACTCTACACCCATCTCTTTTTTATCCTCAACTTATTTGCTCAAGCAGCTTTTCTTATTTGGTATCTTGTTATGAAACCAGAGCGAAAAAATAACTTGATATTTTTCCTGTTATCTGGGTTAACAATGATGATTTTATATATACCCTGGTTACAGGTTTTCTTAACTAACTCTCAAAGGGCCTTTAACTCCACCAGTTGGGCTGCCGTTAACTATCTCGATTGGGGATTAATCAGTAAATTATGGATTCTAGGTTTTACCTGTCTATTTAGTGATACCGACTTCGGTTTTAATAACATCTTCACCTATATATATAGACTGTTTTTTTTAAGCTTAACTATCTATGCTTTTTATCGAGTTTATCGCTATAATAACCCGATAGCTTTTACTTTTCTGATTACCTCAACCCTAGGGACTTTCCTAGCTTTAGTCATTCCAGATATAATTTTTACTACCACTAGATCAACTGTCACCCGTTATCTAATTGCATCCTTTCCCACTATCTATATAACTGTGGCTTTTTTCTTGTCACAATTGCTTAATCAAGGTAAATTTTTAGGTAAAACTATCTTGACTTTTTTGTTAACTGCTAGTATAATATCGAACTTTAATAATGCTCTTTCCGAAACCAGTTGGGCAAAAGTTCCTAGTTATTGGAATGGCGAAGTTGCCAGAAAAATCAATGCTGTACCCAATGCCATTATTATCAGCGACGAAGGTAATGACTGGACTAACTTAGGTGATTTGCTTTCCCTTAATTATCGTCTTAATTCTGATGTACAATACTTCCTGACTACCACTCACCCCGATACCGATAAGTTAAAAGAAGTCCTAGAAATTCCCCAGGTCAACTTATTTCTTTTTCGTCCTTCCAATCGTTTATTACTTGCCTTAGATCAATTCGATATTCGTCTTGATTATTTCTATCCTCAAGGTCAATTGTGGCGAGTGAAGAAATAGGCAAATATATAAGTAGTAGGACAAAATTAACTTCTTGGTTAGGATAGGCACTCATGCAAGAGATGATTAGATATGTCTAATTAATTGTGTCTAGCTATATATTTTGGGTCAATCTAGCCTGAAAGAGTTGAGCAAAGCTGGTATTATAACCAGTTAAAACCGTTAATCTTCACCTTAAAGAAATGACTTTTCTAATTCCGATCAGCGTTTGGCGGCAAATTCTTAAAAAGTTCCCTATACTACTATTCTTAGCATCTTTTCTCATAGTCCTACTCTTAGGCTATTTTTCTGCCGCTTTCTCTCAAAGTCGAGATCCTGATATCCGCGGTGTTTGGATTACCACCAACGACACAGCGATGCTGATGGACAGGGATAAACGACAACAAGCGATCGAGCAATTAGTTAATCTTAATTTTAATGCTATCTATCCCGTGGTTTGGAATTCCGGTTATGCTCTCTATCCTAGCGCGATCGCTCAACGGGAAGGAATACAGCCTTTTGTGCCTACGGGAGCGCAAGGACAAGATATCTTAGCAGAATTGGTGGAACAAACCCGTGGAAGGGGATTATTAGTCATTCCTTGGTTTGAATTCGGATTTATGGCTCCTCCCACCTCAGAATTAGCCTTAAAACATCAGGACTGGTTAACCCAAAAACGGGACGGAGGGACCACTTGGGTAGGGGCAGCCGGGGAGGTAGTCTGGTTGAATCCTTTCCGTCCCGAGGTGCAGAATTTTCTGCGGGAGTTAGTCTTGGAAGTGGTGGGACAATACGATATTAACGGCATCCAATTCGACGATCATCTGAGTTTACCCAACGAATTCGGCTATGATCCCTATACTATCGCCCTTTATCAACAGGAAACCGAAAAAACGCCTCCGGCTAACCCCCGGGATCCCGAATGGACAAAATGGCGGGCCGATAAAATCACCGCTTTTCTGGCTAATCTCAAAGAATCAATTGAGGCAATTAAACCGAATATACTCCTTTCGATCGCCCCTAATCCCTACGAATTCGCCTATAATGGTCATTTACAGGATTGGCTCGGTTGGGTGCGGCAAGGATTAGTCGATGAGTTAATCGTACAGGTTTATCGTCCCGATCTGCCCAGTTTTCTCAAACAATTAGAGCGTCCCGAAATTCAGGAAACCCAGCAAACTATCCCCACCGGTGTGGGAGTTTTAACCGGTTTACGCAATCGACCGATTGCCCTACCCTTTATTGAAGAAAAGGTGTTGGCTGCTCGTCAACGGGGTTTAGGGGTGATTTTCTTCTTTTATGAAAGTCTCTGGCAGCAAGCTTTGGAACCTCCAGAAACCAGAAAAGCGGCAATTCAAGCGATGTTTTCGCAACCAATCACTCCCCGTCTTCCCGTGGTGGAAAATATTCCCTTAGTTAGTACCCCTGAACTGATTGACCAGCCAGGACTAACCCCCACACCTCCCCCTTTAGCGCCGGACGGTATCGAAATTCCTGTAATTCCCCCTCCGGGTAGTTAATAGCAATTTTTGCCCACAGAGTCAATGCCACTGGCCGCTTGAACCCCCCCCTGAACGGGTAACAGTCCTAGCTGGAGTGATATACCTGGACTTCCCCGTTGACAAAAAGCCATAACCTGTGCTGTAGGAGGGATTAAGAGAATTTACGATACCCCGTTACTGGGTACAAATCAGGGAAACCCCTAATAAATCTAACGCATGATTGTTGCAGTTGGGTCGGTCGAGTTATCTTAGAAAAACGATAACTTTCCTCTCTAATCGTACATTCTACTGTATTCAAGCAAATCGTCCCCAAGTCTTCTGTACAAAGTCCGAAAACTATGCACAGGGAGGTTCTCTTGATTCCGTTTTTTTCTCTCTTTAGACTGAGCGGATTCACTGCGACTCGCTTTAATCACATTAAGCAATTAATCTTTCGTCTGGATAATCTTCACTCTCAAATTCCACTAAGTTTACCTGCTCAAATAATCCTAATTGAATCACTTCTACTTCCGCCAGTTTCCGAATTTGAGGCTTAGTTAGGGTTTGCGGCAAAAAGTTTTTCGGTGGTGGTAGGGTGTGGGGTGTGGGGTGTGGGGTGTAGGGTTTTACCGATTTTCAGGTGGTCAACTACCTAATTTTCAGGGAAAAAGTACCTGAATTTTCCCCTGATCACTCCCAGTCCGGTACTTTTTGATTGACAAAAAGTCTAAAAGTCTTACCCAACAAGGTTTTTAGATTTATTCAGCAGACCCTACTTAATTTCTACGGGTTCTAAATTATCAGCAGGAGTAAAACCAAAGAGACGGGAATAGAAATAAAATTCTGCATCTAATGCTCGTTTTATCGATTCAGCTTGACGAAATCCGTGTTGTTCTCCCGCAAAGGGAACGTAAGCAACGGGTAAACCTTTCGCTTTTAAAGCTTCTACCATCATTTCCGCTTGATTGGGTGGAACCACTCGGTCTTCTAAACCTTGGAAAAAGATCACCGGACAGGATAACTGAGCGGTAAAATGAATAGGCGATCGCTGATAGTAAATTTCCTTTTCTTGAGGATAAAGTCCCACCAATTTATCTAAATATCTCGACTCGAATTTATGGGTATCGTTGGCTAAAACCTCTAAATCACTAACTCCGTAATAACTAGCTCCTGCTTTAAAAGTATCATGAAAAGTTAAGGCCGCTAAAGTTGTATAACCACCAGCGCTGCCTCCAGAAATTGCCAATCTTTCCCCATCGACTAATCCCTGATTAACCAAATATTTTGCCCCGTTGATGCAGTCTTCCACATCGACAATTCCCCAATTTCCCAGCAAACGCTGACGATATTGACGACCATAACCCGTACTACCGCCATAATTGACATCTAGATAGCCAAAGCCGCGACTGGTCCAGTATTGCACCCGCAGACTTAAACTAGAGGTCGCCGCAGCCGTCGGTCCACCGTGACTTTTGACTAAAAGGGGCGGTAATTCGCCATTGGGGGCGGTATAATCGGGGTTTTTGGGGGGATAATACCAAGCATAGGCAGTTAGTCCCTGACCGGTGGGAAAAGCGAGCATTTCCGGAATCGAGAAATAATCGCTAGAAATAGTTAAATTACTAGAAGATTTGAGAATTTCTCTAGTTCCTGTGGCTAAATCCATTGAGACAACCGCCGTTACTTCCCTGAAAGAACCGCCAATAAAAACTATTTTGTTCTCCCTAACTTGTAGAGAAGAAATGTTAGTATCAGCAGTAATAATTTCTTGGAATTCTCGATTAAGCGTATCGATACTTCCTAAATACCAACGGCCATCTTTTGTATAGCTACAAATAATCTGGAATTCCCCAGCAAAGCCGTAGTTAGATAAACCAAAAACCCAATGAGGGTAGGCAAATTCAGCATCAATTGGTTCGATAACTGGTTCGATTTGTTCATCGTGTTTAAAGCAATAAAAGTTCCAGAAATCATTGCGATCACTGGTAAAATATAACTGTTGATCGGCAGACCAGCGCGGTTCACACACCGACTCATTTTCACCCCCAGCAATGACCCGAATATTACTCAAATAAAGATTATTAATATCGGCCACCCAAAGAAAAGAACTATCCCAGGGCATATTAGGATGATTCCAACTAATCCAAGCTAATCGAGAACCGTCGGCACTTAAGCGAGGAGAGGTATAAAAATCATCGCCTGATACTAAAGTTTCTATTTCTCCCGTATCTACATCGATGCTGACAATACTATTAACTGGTTCCCGATCTTTTTGGCTATGATCTTCACAAATACAGATTAAACGATGGCGAAATTCATCGAGAATTAAATCCGCATAACGACAGGAATTTTCTCGGGTCAGAGGTTGGGGTAAACTATCAGCAGTTTGGCGATAAATTCTTTGGTCAGCAAAATTACAAAAATAGATAATTCCGGCAACAATTAGATAGGAACCTCCCCCGTATTCATGGACACGAGTTCGCACATTAAAAGGCACTGGAGTGATGTCTGTAGTTGTGCCGTCGGGGTTTAATTTAACTAAAACATTTCGCCCCTTTTCCTGTGGTCTGCCTTCTAACCAATAAATATCTTCTCCGTCTAGAGTTACACCGCCAAGACTAATCGATGCTGCCACAATTAGATCGGAGGTAATCGGCGATTTCCAGGAACCGTAAGCTGATATTTGATTAGACATTTTCTACTACAGCAGTGATCTTAATGGTGAGGTACGAGGTTTTCGTTTTCGGGAGTCGGTCGTCTTATCTTGATAAGAAACGCTGATAAATTCAGGAAATTCCGAGTAAACAGGACAAAATAGGGATTGCTAGTGAGCATCCCTACCTGACTCTATGTTTTTCTGCAATCGGAGCGGCGGGATTCGAACCCACGACCCCTACTACCCCAAAGTAGTGCGCTACCAAGCTGCGCTACGCCCCGATATTGAACCTTAACCATCATAGCGATAATCGCGACATTTTGCAAGCTTTTTTTTTCTTCCTTTCTCCCCCATCCCCGGAATTAGCGGCCAGCTATCTAGCTAATTGGGGAATACGTCCTTTTAATCCCGTCATTAATTGCAGGGCAAACAATTTCAACGGGGGGAAACCACGCATAATTGCCAATCCTAGACGACGGATGACAACGATGGGCGGCCAGTTATTGGAGAACAAGCGATCAAGAAAATCCGTAAAGCCTAAAATCGCTAAATTCTCCGATCTACGCCATTTTTCGTAGGATTTTAAGGTAGAAAGCGCTCCGATATCCCCTTGCTTTTCCACTGCTTCCTTTAATACCTGCGCTAAAGCGGCCGCGTCGCGAATGCCTAAATTTAAACCTTGACCACCGACGGGATGACAACAGTGAGCGGCATCACCAATTAAAGCCAGTCGGGGTTTAACATAAGTATCACTCTGCATTAACTGTACGGGAAAGAGAGCGCGGGGGCTAACTAATTCTAGTTTTCCCAGTAATCCCCCCGTATATGCTTCTAATTTCTTGATAAATTCCGCTTCGGGCATTTCTTGCAGTTTTTTCGCTTCTTCATGGGGATTTGTCCAAACGATCTGACAGCGATTACCCTGGAGCGGTAAAATGCCCATCGGACCTGTGGGCCAAAATCTTTCAAAGGCGGTATCGTTGCGATCGAGTTGATGTTTAATGGTGAAAGCGACACAGGATTGCCAATATTTCCAACCTTTGGTTTTAATTTGCGCCCCTTGCCGGATAGCGGATCTGGCTCCATCGGCCCCGATGACTAATTTTGTGGTGATTTTTCGGGTTTGACCGGCTTCTTCCAGGGTGACAGTCGCCGTTTCTCCTCCGTACTCCACTTCTAACACTTTGGCAGGGGATAACCACTCAATGCGATCGCAATCTTGGCTGGCATTGTGCAGGGCGGTTAGAATCACTTGATGTTCGCCCACATAGCCCAAATAATCGGTTTTTAGCTCATCGACCACAAAGGGGACAAAAATCGTGTAATCGGCATCAGAAAGGCGAATATGACTAAATTTACCGATACTGGGCGAGATTTTATCCCAGATACCCAAGCCTGTAAAAATCCGGCTCGACATCAACGAGAGGGCATAAGCTTGACGACGGCCGGCAGCCACCTCTAGGGGGCGTTCCTCGATCATAGCGATATTTAATCCTGTATTTTTTAAGGCCACCGCTAGGGTGGTTCCGACTATGCCGCCCCCGACAATGACTAAATCGTAGCTGTCCCGTCCTAACATATAAATATTTTTCTCAAAGATAATCAGTGACTACACTGATCTATTCTGACACGATTTTCGGGGTTGCTGTCGGGTTTGATGGTCTTCACCCCACCTAGCCATTGATAGACTTTGAAGGGTTTTGTCCGTCGCTGAGAGTTTCGGGTTAGGGTTGAGTAAGTGTTTCGGCTCTCTGGCAAGAGTGCCTCTCTTAACTAGGAAATCACCATGGAACTTGATCAACGAATTGCTGATTTTTATGACTCCTCTAGTGGACTGTGGGAAAGGATTTGGGGCGAACATATGCACCATGGTTACTACGGTCGGGGTGGCAAGATTAAACTCGATCGCCGTCAGGCACAAATTGATTTAATAGAAGAATTATTAACTTGGGGTGATGTCACCGGCGCTAATCAGATTCTCGATCTAGGTTGTGGTATTGGTGGCAGTAGCCTTTATCTGGCCGAAAAATTTCACAGCCAAGGGGTGGGGATTACCCTTTCCCCGGTACAAGCCGCTAGAGCCAGCCAAAGAGCGCAAGAGTTCAATATGGAAGAACAAGTGAGTTTTTGTGTGGCTGATGCCCTAAAAACCCCCTTTCCTGAGAATAATTTTGATCTGGTCTGGTCATTGGAAAGTGGCGAACATATGCCCGATAAAAGGCAATTTCTGCGGGAATGTTATCGGGTTTTGCAGCCCGGGGGGACTTTTTTGATGGCCACTTGGTGTCATCGTCCCACCACTTCCCTGGCCGGTAATTTAACGGCAGGGGAGATTAAGCTATTAAACGAGATTTATCGGGTTTATTGTCTCCCCTATGTGATTTCTTTGCCAGAATACGCCGATATTGCCCGTGACATTGGCTTTCAAGACCTAAAAACCGATGATTGGTCCCTATCGGTGGCCGCTTTTTGGGATGTGGTGATTGATTCGGCCCTCAGCAAAGATGCGATCGCTGGTTTGTTAGCAAGCGGTTATACTACTATCCAAGGAGCTTTATCTTTAGGGTTAATGCGGCGCGGTTACGAGTCGGGTTTAATTCGTTTTGGCTTACTGCAAGGGAAAAAATAATCAGCTTGACGATGATTACAGTGCAGCGATTGATTATTAGGCGTTGTCAGATCAGAATATGAAAGATGCAATGCAATCCTTGCTATCAAAGCAATTTGAGTTCCGGTGCTGATTCGGATCATCTTTCAATTTGACAACGCCAATTTTTCCTCAATCCAGTCTTTGACAATAGCTTGTAACGGTAAATCACGACGCTGACTTTCTTGCTCAAGAGCCTCTACCATCCATGAGGGAAACTCAAACGCAATTGTTTGTTCCTCGGAATTAGAACGTTTAATTTTAGTTAAATCCAAGTATTCGATGATATTTTCTCCATCATCAAATTTGCGGTCAAAATCTTCAGCTTTCATAAATTTCTACCTCTTCAGGTCTAGAGCGTCGGACTGAAATAATACGGATTTTGGTTTGACGATAGGTAACTACAGCTGACCAATGCTTACCTGCTATTATACCAATAACAACAAATCGTGGTTCATTTTTTGTTTGGGCTGGAATTTCGACTTTTTGGGAATCTAACCATAATACTTGAGCTTCAACAAAATCTAGACCATGTTTATTTTTGTTAGCTTGGCTTTTATTAGGATCAAATTCAAATTCCGGTTTTTTCATTCTCTTGGCTTCGTTTCCGTGGCTGCATCTCAATTTGGTCGAAATATCTATAGGACATTTTGGGCGCACGCAGTTCGATAAACTCACTGACCACTAGGCACTCCTACAATAATATTATGGTAGTGACTGTATCGGCAAAAGTTATAGTACAATTGAGCTAATAAACTTTGGAATTCCCTTGCTGCTGTTATCAGTAAAAAGTTATCAGGTAGAACCTGAAGGGAGCGTTCCCAAGTAAAAGGGAACGAGATATCACCTGATTATAATCTTGCTGGTTTTCTTGGATCTTGTCCAATGGCTCAGGGCAGATTTGAACTGCCGACCTTGGGCTTATGAGTCCCCTGCTCTGACCAACTGAGCTACTAAGCCGTTGTTTACACAGTTATCAATAATAACACACAATCACCCAATTGCACAAGAGCAAAAAAGGGAAGATTTTTTCTTCCCTTTCTGGGCATCTTTAACGTCTGCCTGGCAGGAAAGCCATGGGATTGACTGCTCCCTGGCCGGAGGGGTGAACCTCGAAATGTAGGTGGGGGCCGGTGCTAAAACCGGTGCTACCCATCTGGGCGATTGGCTCGCCTTGCTGAACAGTTTGGCCGCGACGCACCAGCAGACGGCTGTTATGGGCATAGAGAGTGGTGCTACCATCGGGGTGACGCAGTTTCACCAGATTGCCATAACCGCCAGAATTCCAACCGGAGGAGATTACTTCACCGGCGGCCGCCGCCACAATCGGGGTCCCCACTGGACCGGCGATATCGATGCCGCGATGAGGTCTGCCCCAGCGCCAACCGAAACCGGAGGTTAACACACCCCTGGTGGGCCAGATAAAGCCAGTAAAAATGGGGGTGGGATTAGGTAAATACTCATCGGGATTAGTGAGGGGAGGAAGGGAAGGTTCTACGGTTTCGCCGACGGGAATTCGTAGGCGGTCATTATATTCTTCCACATTGGTAGGAGCCGAACCGATAATCTGTGGGGGGGTGCTTTGGTTAGAACGAGAACGAATGGTAGCCCATTGAGGATTAGGGGTTATTTGCCGATCATCGACGGTTTCTGAGGGATTATCGACGGGAATAGCGATACTTTTCTGGGTTTCCGAAAGGTTAGTTTCCCGCAGATTAGCCACCTCTTGGCGCAATCTTTCCCGATAGCTGCCGGTGATATTTTCGGGGAATTCTTCCGTCTCCGTGGTGGCGGTTGCGGCGGGCAAATTTTGCCGATTGCTGGGGTTAAAGGACAATCTAGGGCGAGCGCCGACCAAGGGGGTAAGATTTTGATTAACTCTAGCGTTGGCAGAGCGGTCGGGAATCACTAGGGTTTGATTAACTTTAATCCGGTTGGGATTGTCAATGCCGTTTTCCCTGGCTAATTCGGCGGGGGTGATGCCGAGAGCGCGAGCGATCGTGTTTAAGGTATCCCCTGGCCGAACCCGATAAACTTGATTTTCTGGGGGAATTATGACCCGAGGATTGGGAACGGCGGGAATTTCAGTGACAGGAGCCGGATTTCCTAGGGCGACGCTGGGAATTTCCGGTCTGCTTGTCAAGGGAGGATTAACGGGAATTGTGGCTATCGGGCGATCGCTTTCAGGGGTGGGAACGGGAATCGGGATCACCTGGCTGGTTGGTCGGGGCGATTCTTCGGGAGCAATAACGGGAATCTCGACAGCGGTTGGCGAATTATCGGGAAGGAGAGCGGTAGTTTCGGTGACGATTACTGTTTCCCCGGAATCGGACTGATGGGGGATTTCCTCGGTCCGTAAGGCGGCCAAACTTTCTTGGAGACGTTGACGGGTTTGACGCAGACTAGCAGAGGAACTATCCAACTGCTCAGGAGTTGCTGCCGGGGCTGCCGGGGGCAACTGCTCAGGAGTGGGAATTTTTAAGGTTTGTCCGATAATCAGATCGGATTGGGGGGGGAGATTATTGCGGGTAGCGATCGCTGTAGGGGTGGTTTGATAGGTGTCGGCTAAACTCCACAGGGATTCTCCCGGTTTTACCTGATGCTCAACCACTGATGTGGCGATGAATTTGACGGTAGCAAGTGCTTGGGATTGGATTATTTGCGGTTCTTTT
Organism: Microcystis sp. M_QC_C_20170808_M3Col; assembly: GCF_007095505.1. NCBI lineage: Bacteria > Bacillati > Cyanobacteriota > Cyanophyceae > Chroococcales > Microcystaceae > Microcystis > Microcystis sp. M_QC_C_20170808_M3Col. The sequence continues at coordinate 6,497 of NZ_SFBY01000416.1, read as the reverse complement.
AGTTCTTTACCCGCACCTTTTGCTTTTTGGGACAGGTCAATTACTTCCCATTCTAAGGGTACAGAATTGGCGGCCTGGGCTGATTCTGAGGTGGAGTTGAGAATGCTAGGTACTCCCAGAGAGAGTGCTAATCCCAGCAGGGCAGCCGAGCAACGGATTCGGTTAGACTCAGCAGTGCAATTCTGTTCTGGGGTAGCGGATGTCATGGGGTTGTGGATAAAAGTCTCTTTCAAACAGACCTCCTGTGGTGTAAAGAGTTAGCTAGAGCCAGTCGATTCAGCCGATGATTCTAGCTTTCAGCATTAGCCTTGAGGCTAGAGTAGAAGTTAGGCAACTTTCTTTTTAGTCAAAATACCTAAAGGTGACTTTTAGGAGAGATTAACTTAGATTTTGAAATTGTGCAAGTCTCCCTCTGACTATTAGCATCGGGATCACGGCAAGTTGGTGACATTTTGAATGTCCAGATTGACGATGCTCTATCTCAGTTGTTCCAAGCTGATCAGCATTTTTGGTCCTGCCAATTTTTGCCCGTTTTTTCATAGAAATTTTTTATCTGTTTTGCCGTTTACAAAGAAATTATTAATCATTTCCCATCCGTTTTTAATAGAGTGAAGGGAATTTCTGAAATGGAATTCAGTCTGTCTATATTTGACTATACTTTTACTAACTAGGGTCTGCTGAAAAAGTTTTTCGTGGGGACAGGGTGTGGGGTGTGGGGTGTAGGTTTTTACCGATTCTGAGGGGGTCAATTACCTAATTTTCAAAGAAAAAGTCCCGGAATTTTCCCCCGATCACTCCCAGAACTGGTACTTTTTGATTGACAAAAAGTCTAAAAGTCTTACCCAACAAGGTTTTTAGATTTATTCAGCAAGCCCTAACTATCACACCTCATTTTGAGGAGAAAGAAACGCCCTCAAGGAGCGGCGAGTCTCATAATCGCTACAATAATAGATAAAATTCTAATTGCGAGGAAAGCCTATCGATACCATCTTCGGCAATACCCAGGGACTGAAAGCCAGTCAGATGAAACAGCTACAAAGGCTGTACCATGAACGCTTGCCTATTGATACTCTCACCACCCCAGAATTCGCCCAAAGACTGGCGGCCATCAGTACCGATATCCATCAACCCCTCTGCACCTATATCAACCGTCGCGGCCAGGTAATTCGTGTGGGAGTGGGAACCCCCCGACAAACCCAATTTTCTCTCTTGGAACTACCCCGCTACGGTTCTGAGCGTCTTTGCGGAATTCGTTGCATCGCCACGGAACTCAAGCAGGAACCGCCAAAAGAATCCAGTTTAACCGCCATGGCTTTGCAACGATTAGACGCACTGGTGATCTTAACTCTAACCGGTACAGGTATGATCCGTCGCGGTGGTGGGGCAACTGGTTATGTGGAGCAAGTCTATCTGGCTCATCTCATACCACAAAGTCAAACAAATGTCAATAGTAATATATACTGGTCTGTCTCCCCTCCCTTAAATCTAGAGGATTTAAGCAAACAGGACTTTTTAGAGTTAGTGGAAGGACTAGAGGCGGAGTTTCAGCGAGAATTTACGGCTATAACCGTTGATACAGCCGAAGATCGGGTGCTATTGGTTGGTTTAATCACCGACGGTATGAGCGATCGCCAGTTTGAGGACGGTTTAAGCGAATTAGAACGTTTAGTTGATACCGCCGGGGGCAAAGTTTTGCAAGTCACCCGACAAAAACGCGATCATCCCCATCCTCAAACAGTGATCGGTTCGGGAAAAGTGGCAGAAATCGCCCTACAGGTGCAAACTTCGGGAGCTAATTTAGTTGTATTCAATCGCGACCTTTCTCCCGCCCAAATTCGCAATCTAGAGAACCAAATCGGGGTGAGAGTCGTTGATCGCACCGAGGTAATCCTGGATATTTTCGCCCAACGGGCCCAATCCCAAGCGGGTAAACTACAGGTAGAATTAGCCCAATTAGAATACACTTTACCCCGTCTCACCGGGCGCGGATTAGCCATGTCGAGATTAGGGGGAGGAATTGGCACTCGCGGACCGGGGGAGACAAAATTAGAAACAGAACGCCGAACTATTCAACGTCGTTTATCCCGTCTCCAGGATGAGGTGGATCAACTGCAAGCTCATCGTTCCCGTTTACGCAAACAACGGCAAAAACAAGATGTAGCCAGTGTGGCGATCGTCGGTTACACCAATGCGGGAAAATCTACTTTAATTAATGCTCTCACCGCTGCCGAAGTGTATACCGCCGATCAACTGTTTGCTACCCTTGATCCCACTACCCGACGCTTAACTATTACCGATCCCCTTACCCAAACATCTCACCCCCTCTTACTAACCGATACGGTGGGTTTTATCCACGAATTACCCCCCTCGCTGGTGGATGCTTTTCGGGCAACTTTGGAGGAAGTAACGGAAGCAGATGCCTTACTCCATCTGGTGGATCTGTCCCATCCAGCTTGGGAAAGTCAGATTGCCTCGGTATTAAAAATCCTCTCGGAGATGCCGATTCAAACCGGTCCAATGTTAATGGTGTTTAATAAGTTGGATCAGGTAAAAAGCGACGATTTGGAAATAGCTAAGGAAAAATATCCCCAAGCTGTTTTTATCTCGGCTATTCGGCGGCTAGGATTGGAAACTTTAAAACAAAAGTTAATCGATTTAACCGCTTAAGTAGGGTTGGCTGAATAAGTCTGTTGGTGGGGTTAGGAGTCAGTAGCCGGTCGTCAGGAGTCGGTCGTCAGGAGATTATTTTTGTTTATTCTTCCCACTTCCTAATTCATAATTGAGGTTCTTCGGTTTGTCTTATGCAACGTACAGGGTTATAAGGAATGAAACTCTTATAGAGAAAGACATTTGGCGATTTTTGTTAATTGTTTTCGATCTAGAGCGAACTAATCAATTAAATCTCTTGCCAGATAAAGATTTAGTCCATTTATGCCGCCCTATCGAACCATACTAAGTAACGAAGAACCATAATTGATAATTCATAATTGATAATTCATAATTCATAATTCATAATTCATAATTCCCACTGATAACTCAGGAACTATGCAAACAATCTTTTAGCGCGTAGGCTACCTGTTGTTGTTCCTCAAAGCTTAAATCGGGGAACATAGGTAAAGATAACACTTTTTCACTGGCCAATTCAGCCATGGGTAAATCACCTTTTTTATAGCCTAAATACTGATAAACCGGCTGTAAATGTAGGGGAATCGGATAATACACCATCGATAGGACATCTTTTTCCTGCAAAGCCGCCCGCATTTGGTCACGATTTTCCGTTAGGATTGTGTACTGATTCCAAACGTGCTTACCTCCGGCTAAAGCGGCGGGTAAAGTGATATTAGGCAAAGGTTGCAGTAATTCCCGATAACGTTGGGCAATCTCGATCCGTTGATTATTCCAAAAATCGAGATATTTTAGCTTAATTTGCAAAATAACCGCTTGAATGGCATCTAAGCGGCTATTCACCCCAATTACCTCATGGAGATAACGCACCTTGCTGCCGTGTTCTTTAATCATGCGAATTTGTGCCGCTAACTCGGGGTTATTGGTGGTAATTGCGCCACCATCGCCACAACCGCCTAAATTTTTGGTGGGAAAGAAGCTAAAACAGCCAATATCGCCGATACTCCCCACTTTCTGCCCATGCCATTCTGCTCCCGTTGCTTGCGCGCAATCCTCAATCACCAATAAATTATGAGAACGAGCGAAATTTACCACCTCAGACATATTGACAGATTGCCCAAAAAGGTGTACGGGGATAATCGCTTTAGTCTGGGGAGTAAGCGCTTTTTCCAACAGTGCCACATCGAGGTTAAAAGTATTAATATCGATATCGACAAAAACCGGCACTGCCCCGACTAAATTAATCGCTTCGGCGGTGGCAATAAACGAAAAAGTAGAAGTAATTACTTCATCCCCCGCTTGAATACCGAGGGCGCGTAGTGCCAGATAAAGGGCATCAGTCCCCGAATTACAGGCAACACAATCGCTAACACCATGATAGAGGGCAAATTGTCGTTCTAATTCGCTCACAGCTTCGCCACCAATATAGCGCCCAGAACGGAGGATTTCTAAAACGGCATGGTTAGCTTCTTCGCTGATGACTTGGTATTGACGGGATAAATCGACGGGGGGAATTTTACTCACGCGCTTTCACTCAAATTAGAGACTAATCGGGATTTGTCGGCGAAAAGAAGGATTAATTAGTCAAAAATAATTATAAACTTGCTATTTATAGATGAAGTATCCTTGTAATTTGTTTCTTTTATTTTTATGGATGGATTAGTAGAACTAAATCTGGTGGATTTGGGTTGGGCTTTGGGGATGATGGGTATTTGTTTACTCCTCTCCCGTTGGTCAAATTTAGCTCTAGAGGGACAATTATTATTAGCGACCGGTCGATCGATCCTGCAATTATTAGTGGTAGGCTACGTTATCGCCGTTATTTTTTCCCTGGATAATCCTCTAGCTGTGCTGGGGATTTTGGCAGTGATGATGACTATTGCGACTATTGTTGCTAAAAATCGCATTGATAGCCGGGATAAAGGCTTATTACCGCTAGTTTTCGGCTCTTTATTGATTAGTAGCTGTCTAACTTTAGGTTATGCGATCGCTTTAATTATTCAACCAGAACAATGGTACTCACCCCAATACTTAATTCCCTTGACAGGGATGGTGTTAGGCAATGCCATGAATAGTGCCTCTTTAGCCGGGGAAAGATTAAGCAGTGCGATTAAAAGTCACCGTTTAGAAATCGAAACCCATCTTTGTTTGGGGGCAACCCCTCAACAAGCGATCGCAGGTTATCAAAAAGAAGCGATTCGAGCTAGTTTAATCCCCACCCTCAATCAGATGATGGTAGTGGGTTTAGTCAGTTTACCCGGAATGTTCACCGGACAGGTATTGGCAGGAAGTGAACCTTTAAACGCCGCTTCCTACCAGATACTGATCCTGTTTATGATTGCCCTAGCTAACCTAATCACCGCTCAATTGGTGACAGAGGGAATCTATCGGCGCTTTTTCAGTGAGAATTTGTCACTTATCAGTTGAAAGGAATCGGGGTGCGGGGGTTAGGGTTTTAGGGTGTTGGGGTGTTAGTTGAATTCCCCCATTCCCCCATTTCCCTATCCCCTAACGCCCAAAAATTAGGCCTTCCACTTGCTGGCGACGACTTCAGCGAGATCAACCACGCGTTGGGAGTAACCCCATTCGTTATCGTACCAAGCGATAACTTTCACCATATCGCCACCCATCACCATGGTGAGACTAGCATCGATGATCGAGGAGGCATCAACACCGCGATAATCAGAGGAAACGAGGGGTAAATCATTATATTCGAGAATTCCTTTCAAAGAATTTTCCGCAGCTTCTTTGAGAACTTCGTTTACCTGTTCCGCGATCGTGCTTTTTTCCACTTGCGCGACTAAATCCACTACAGAAACGTTAGGAGTGGGTACACGCAGGGCGATACCGTTAAGTTTCCCTTTCATTTCGGGGATAACTAAGGCTACAGCTTTGGCAGCACCGGTGGAGGTGGGAACGATGTTAACGGCAGCGGCGCGAGCGCGACGGAGATCCCGGTGACTAGCATCGAGAATGCGTTGATCACCAGTGTAACTGTGGGTGGTGGTCATCGTCCCTTTGATGATGCCGAAGTTTTCGTGAATCACTTTGACGACAGGAGCAAGACAGTTGGTGGTACAACTGGCATTGCTGATGACATTGTATTTATCGTGTTCGTATTCGTGAGCGTTGACACCGACGACATAGGTTCCCACACCCGAACCTTTACCCGGTGCGGTAATGAGGACTTTTTTAGCTCCTGCGACAATATGCTTAGAAGCGCCCTCTTCATCGACGAAAACACCGGTAGCTTCGATCACTAGATCTACACCCCATTCTGCCCAGGGCAGATTGAGGGGATTGCGATCGGAATAACATTTAATGGTTTTACCGTTAACAATTAAAGAATTATCATCGGCATCGATATCAGCGTTAAGTTTGCCTAACATCGAGTCATATTTGAGCAGGTGAGCGTTACTTCGGGGATCGGATGTATCATTGATCCCCACTACCTCCAAGCCACTATCAGTCCGTCCTAACCAACATCTTAGGAAATTACGTCCAATCCGTCCGAAACCATTGATCGCTACTCTAATCACTGCTGCTTGCCCTCTACGTTTTAGTGCAATACATAAAAAAATAATTAATGTTCCCAATCATACCCTAAAGGTTGAACTTTGCGATCCCGATCGAAAATAATTTATTAGCTCACCAATCTTATCGGGTTTAAATGAGCAAATTTAATTTATTAAAGCGATTTAAAGCCAAAATTAGCCTAAATAGGGTCTGCTGAAAAAGTTTTTCGGTGGGGGTTGGGGGTTGGGGGTTGGGGGTTGGGGGTTGGGGGTTGGGGGATGGGGGATGGGTTTTACCGATTTTCAGGTGGTCAACTACCTAATTTTCAGGGAAAAAGTACCTGAATTTTCCCCCTG
>NZ_SFBY01000415.1:0-7014 GCF_007095505.1 Microcystis sp. M_QC_C_20170808_M3Col | reverse complement strand
CTGAGGATTTTCGGGTAAACGGTGATGAGAGTGCCAAAATTCTTTGAGATCAATTGTTTCTGATGCTGGTATAGTTTCGGGTTTAGTGTGATAGGAAGTAACCGGGTTAAGAGGAATTTGTTCCTCTTGGATGGAGGAGGAAAGAAGCTTACCGAGGGGAGTTTTTGCTAACTCTTGCAGTAATTTTTGACGAGAGATACCCCGTAATTCAAATAAGAGGAAAGGATCCTGATCTAATTGGGAAGCAACGAGGTAATAAACTCCAGCAATATGTTTACAGGGATTTTCCCAATCGGGACAGGAACAATTAGTGATAAAATCCTTTTGACTGTGGGGTAATAAGTGTAGATTCAGATCGCTAAATGCTTCATCAATATTATCGGGAACTTCTTTGAGCAGCAGTTTAGAGATCATACTCGCTCTTGAACCAAGATTATATAAAGCTTGTGACCACTCTGCTTTAGTAATTGGTTTAATCTCGATACTCACCCTATACAAAGGTTCTTTGTAAACTCCAAAGTAGGGATTAATGGAACCTCGCACCTGAGCAGTAATTAAATTACCATCAATTTTATAATTCTTGACTTTATCATTTTTTGCGTAGGAACGTCCTCGACTCAAGCGCGCTGAGTCAGTAAATTCCTCTAATGCTTCTATAAAGCGTTGTCCCCACCAAGTTTTACTAAATTTATTCATGGGTTTACCTCGATTAAATAATTGTCTGTTTATTCAATGCGATTAACTGACGAAAACTTTCGTTATCTAATTCCGTTAACCAGGATTCATCATTACTAACAATAGCATTAGCTACCTTTTTCTTTTCCTCGATCATTTCATCAATTCTTTCCTCTAAGGTTCCCAAAGTGACAAATTTATGCACGAAAACATTTTTTTGTTGACCAATTCTAAAAGCGCGATCGGTTGCTTGATTTTCTACCGCAGGATTCCACCAACGATCAAAATGAAAAACATGATTTGCTTTGGTTAAAGTAATCCCCACCCCCCCAGCTTTTAAGGATAAAATAAATACGGAAGGTTCTGTTTCGGGATGTTGAAATTCTTCGATCATTTGTTCTCGTTTTGGTTGAGAAGTCCCCCCGTGAAGATAATAAGTATTATAGCGAAAAGTTTGTTTCAGGTACTTTTGTAAGGAGTCCCCGATTTCAGTAAATTGAGTGAAAATTAGCAAACTATCTCCCTCTAAAATTACTTCTTCTAGCATTTCTCCCAAACGCTCTAACTTATGCGATCGCTCAGGAGTAAAAGCGCTGTTATCCTGTAAAAATTGACGCGGGTGATTACAAATTTGTTTCAAGCGCATCAGGGTAGATAAAATTAATCCTTTGCGTTTTATTCCCTCCGCTTCTTCTAATTGTTTTTCCACTTCTTTGATAACAACTTCATAGAGAGAAGCTTGTTCTTTAGTTAAATTACAATACTGTTTGTTTTCCACTTTGTCAGGCAAATCTTTAATTATCTGCTTATCGGTTTTTACCCGACGCAGAATAAAAGGTTCCACTAATTTTTTGAGAACCGTGGACTGGAGACGATCATTTTGTTTTTGGATTGGCACTTCAAACGCTTTACGAAATTGAGTTTCTTTACCTAAATAACCGGGATTAAGGAAGTTAAAAATTGACCATAAATCAAGCAGTCTATTTTCCACAGGAGTTCCCGTTAATGCGAGACGATGTTGTGCAGATAAACTCAAGATTGCTTTAGTTTGTGCTGCTTTAGGATTTTTGATATTTTGTGCTTCATCAATTACCAAACGTTGCCAAGATTGTGAGTTAAATAATTTCAAATCCTTGCGAACTAGGGTAAAAGAAGTAATGACGATATCCTTTTGACTAGCTACTGTCTGAAATTCGCTCTCATCTTGATAGCGCTTACTACCATGATGAATTAAAACCTGAAGATGGGGGGCAAATTTTTCAATTTCTTTTGCCCAATTTCCCACCACAGAAGTGGGTGCGACTAGCAGAGTTGGTAAAACATTATTATCTCCCTCTCTTTCCCCAACCAATCTAGCAATTACCTGTAGAGTTTTTCCTAATCCCATATCGTCAGCAAGACAACCATTTAAACCCAATTGTTCCAGGTATTGAATCCAAGCAACCCCGCGCTTTTGGTACTCCCGCAGCGTTCCTTGTAATTGGGGAGGATTTTCGATCGGTTCTAGTTGACTAGGATTTTGTAATTTCTCTAGCATAGAACCCAAAAAATCATCGGTTTCAACAATAATTTCCTCTGGGGATTCGGCAGCTTTTTTCATTAATTCAATCAGATTCATCTCAGGATTTTCCTGCTGATATTTCTGCCAAAAATCCAGCATTTGCTGCATTTTATTTTGTTCTAATTCTACCCATTGACCTCGAAATTTAACTAGGGGTGTTTTGGTGTTAATTAATTGTTGCCATTCCTCTTGACTAATAGTTTCTTCACCGATGGCTAATTCATATTGATATTCAATGATGTTTTCGAGGCTAAAAATCCCTTTACTAACGGGGGTAGATTTGCCCGATTTAGAAGTAGTTTTTAGCCGAACTTTGGCGCGCTGACGACCTTGGGGAGTCCACCAAGCGGGAATAATCACTTTATATCCCGCATCTTCTAAAATCCAAGCAGTTTCTTTCAAGAAAGTAAAAGCTTCTGTAAGATTGAGAGAAAATCCCGTCGGTTTATCCGTTTCTAATCCTTGCCAAATAGGGGGATAAATACGGGCAGCATAACCCAAACTTAGTAAAATATTTTTGTCTAAATCTTGACCAAAATGCGCTCGTATGCTTGTTCTAGTTTCGGGGACTGCATACCAATATTCGTCTAATTCTAATCGCAGGGAGGGGTCTTGTTTAGAGATGAGGATAAAGGTAATTTGCCACTGTTCAATATTATCTTCTGGTGCTTCCGTTAGTTTAAAACCAAGGCTAAAACTAGATATATTTTGGTCTCCTAGTAATTGCTGTCTCCAAGTTTGCCACTGTTGATATTTTTCTAAGGCAGCGGCAGTTTGCAGAAATCCAGCAGCTTTAGTCACAGAGAGGCAGTCACCTATAATTGTCTCGCCAATTTTTTTATCAAAACTGGCAGGAATTGCCGTATTAGTGACAATTTCATTGAGGAGACATTCGGAGAAGTGCCGGAGTAGGGTTTTGGGATCGTATAATTGTGGTGAAGCATGGGGATTTTCAGCACCAGCAAGACAAATGCGGGGAAGATATTCGAGATAGCGATCGAGATTGGTTTCGTAGGTTGCTGATATAATTTCCCAAAGAGGGTAGATGGCAAAGTTAGCGGTTTTCTTGTTATTTGTGGCTAATTCTCGATATTTAAAAGCAGGAATATAGTTATCTTTGAGAATTATTTCTTTAAAAGCTTGACTGTAGTGATACCAAAAAAGTAGATCTGCACCTAACTGAATCTCTGAGGAGTTGTAAAGACAGATAAAGTGCAGATCATTGAGCAGTTTAAGTACAGGACTAAGAGGATAACAATCAATTTGCCAAGATTGCCATTGGCTATTTTCTGGGGGTTCTTTTTCTAGATAACGCAGTAATTCTAAGGATGGTAAAGGTTGATTCTCGTGACTAGGTAAAAGAAAGTAGCGGGGGACAAATTGCCGACTAAGAGGATTATAGTTCGATTGAACTATTCCTAACTCTCCAGTGAGAAAGCTAGTTAATTCTTCTTTGCTTAACTGAAAAGGATGATAATTATCAGCAGTGGTGCGACTCTTTTTCGGGGTGCTAGTTTCTCCCCAAAGATAAAAGCTACCCTTCTGAATAAATTCATCCGTTGATTGGGGAATCCAAGTACCGTGAAGAATTTTCATGGTTTTTAATGAGTACAAAAGAACTTAAATGAGGGCAATACTTAGCCTCTAGAAAAATTGTAGCGATTATGGGAGGATTCTCCACACTTTTTTGTCTCTTTGCGAACCCAGAAGTCCTCTGGATAAGAGAAAAAGGTTAATATAGCTTCTAGGACAAAAAACCATTGAGAAGACGTGAGCAACGGTTTTTTGAGCTTAAAGCTTATCCCTATATGGGTTTAAAGCTATTTTTGTTCTAGGTTTTGTTGAGGTTCCACTAAGAGGGATGTCTAATTATATCAATTCTCCAAAATCCGGCTACAGCAGTTCGATCCCCCTGCCTTCGTCTCCCTTAAAATGGGAAAAAGGGGAAAAGGGGAACTTAAATTCGATAATTCGATCTGTAGTTTTTATGGGTGAGAATTAGTATTAATTCACTTTTACCCAAATACTGCGGAAATATTTTTCGGGATTATTTTTATCGATAATATCTTTACAGGGAGTATTACCAACTCGCTCGATTGTACCATCATCGCTTAAAATCTGAAAGCGATCTTTGAGATGCGGATAAAACAACAAAGCTTCTGGACGAAAACCGTCAGGGAATTGCAGTGATTCTATCTTTTCTGGTGCATCTTCTTTTTTTCCTGACCAAGTATAGAAAACAAATTGATCCCCTCCATGAAATTCTCCGGCAATAATTAAATATACTTCTAAAGCTGGCCAAAATTCAATACTCCGAATTCCTAATCCTCCCAAATCTAACAAGATAGTATCACCAAATTCGGCCTGAGCATTGCTGGAATTAATAACTAAACTTTGAGGATTTTTTAGAGTCAATAAAAGAGCTTTATCGTTTGGTATAGGATTACGAAAACCGATTAAGATATTTCCGTCTGGAGTTGCCGTTAAACCTTCAATATTTAATCCTCCTTCAGCTTTAGGAGCTTTGGTTTCTGCTGTTTTGAAATCAAATATTTTAGCCAAGTCAGAGTCTTCGATAATATCGCGCAAGACTAACTGAGTATAAGACTCACCCACTTGAACTATACTAGAGCCGTCATGGGTAATTTTACTGGCAAAAAATTGATGACGAGGGAGTTTTCGTTCAGCATTTTTATTGCGTCCATGAGAAGTAATCCAATAGATTATGTCATTTAGTACAGCTACCCCCTCCAAGTCGATTTCTTTTCTTTCCTTATTTTTAGGATTGTTTTTTAGCCAACTATTAATGTCAATTGTTTCCAGTGCTTTTCCCGACTCTTGAGAGGAATAAATCCAGAGAAAATTACCTAATTTTGGATCCGCCTCATCATTACCAACAACAAATTTATTTTCTCCTAAAGCAGTGGATGCAGAAGCATCACAAATTCCTTGATGTTTGATTTCTTGGATAATAGAAAATTTGAGAGATTGCATGATTGTATTCTCCTTGTTAACTGGAAAAGTGAGGACTAAGAAAATTATAGGCGATAGAGGAGAAAAAGACAAGAAATGACTAGAAATAATCTCAGAAAGGACTGGTTTGAATAACTAATTTCTCCTAAGTTCAAAAATTTGTCGAGTGTCATAATTAGAGTACCAAGACTTTCTAAGATTATATCAAATAACAACTGTTTTTGCTATCTTTTTTGAATGTACTATTGCACTCTATGTCTTTATATACATAGACTTGAGCTACTTTTTTCTTGGATTGTTTTCATTAGATTTAATTTATTGCTTGTTGAGATGAGGTACTCTTGCACTCTTGCAGCAGTAAAGGGATTGGAGGAGATTCAGCTAATCTAAGGATAGGTGGTTAAAATGCGTCTTAGCTTATCCATGTCTTGATTCAGCAACGCCAAGTAGGCAATGACTGGTAGAAAAGTTTACAAGCATCCCTTGTGAACTTGCTTTAAAAAGGATAAGTTACCCTAGTATAATGGATAACTTATAGTTAATTTTAATATTGAACTATTACAAAAAGCAGTGACATAAACTAAAGGTTATTAATTCTGCCAAGTATTTCGATTGTTCTACCCAAAAGGTTTAGAAAACCAATCGTATCATCAAGTTTTTTGATTTCTTTATTGATAGCATCTATTCCTTCATTTAGTTCAATTTCATTAGCTTCTAGTTCACTAACTAAAATACGAGCAATATTGATACTAGTTTCACTGACAAGTCTTTTCCACTCTGTACGAAACTGCTTAAATTGCCTTTTTTGGTCATCATCAGGAAATTTACCCAAAATACCGGGGATAGTCAATTGGTTTTGAATTTCACTTATTTTATCCAGAAATTCTTGCCGTTCCTCAAGTAATTTTTGTTTATTAGTATTTGTGTTCATTGTCTTTTACTCCTGTGGTCATCTTGTTTTGGTTGATTGATCTTTTTAAATCTTCCGATACGTTGATGAGAGATTCGATCTCAGATAATAAAGCATTGGCACGTCCAATAGTAAATCGGTCTTCTAAGAGCAATTTAAAAGATTCTTTAAAAGATTCTGTTGCTTTAGTTGCGTCATCTAACCCTTGAACTGAAAGAGTCATCGTTCTAATTTGTCTGCGTCTAATTATCCAATCATCGGGTTTTTCAATTGGTTGTTCAGCAGCAAATGCGGGTAAAACAGAGCGCTCATCTTTCAGGTTTTGAATATCCTTTAAATCAGTTTTAATCTGACTGGTAAGCAGTTTCAGTAAAGCCTCCTGTAGGGCAATTTCTCGATAAATTGCTTCCTTCCTTGCCTCTAATTCTTTTCTTAGTTCACCCTTGATTTTTTGACTTAGGATAATCTCAGGAATCGAAGGCACAGGAATTGAACCAACTCTAGGGTTAGCCTGAATACTGTTACTGATACCATTTAACTGTTTAAAAATATTATCAGTCGCTTTTCTCGCTTCTTGAGGAGCATTAGAAGTGGCTAAATCTTCTAAGGCAAAAAAGTATTCTTTTAATAGACGGTTGTGTTGACGTATTTCGGCAATCAAAGTGAGCCACTCATCATCTTCTTTGGTAGTCTCAGCATAGTTACGACTGTCTCTATCTTGATTCTGTAAATCATTGGCAATCAAATTTTCTGAACTGGCATCCACAAAATAATCACGGCTCTTCGGTAATTGTTATGCAAATAATTAACTTAAAATAAAATTCGATGAGAGTACCTACGCTCAAAAATAGCTGAAACCCATACAGGCAAAAATTTTAGGCACAAACAGGTTAAT
>NZ_SFBY01000414.1:0-5204 GCF_007095505.1 Microcystis sp. M_QC_C_20170808_M3Col | reverse complement strand
GATAATTGACCACTGTTACATTTGGTAAATCGAGGAGTTGATCAAAATTTATCCACATAACCCACCTCCTGTTCTGTGTTACTATTATACCATGCTCACACAGAACCTAGAAGAGCCAGCGATCTAGACATAAGCGGTTATTCAGAAGTTATGCGGAAGTTATCTGGAAGGAATTTAAAACTATAATCAAGCGATTCTTAGGGCGATTTATTTATATATCCAAAGTTATTAAATATGTAAGATCTCGTCCTACGAATTAGCCAAGATAATAAGGAAAGAAAGGCAAAAGGTAGGAGGTTACCGAAATGCTAGAAATCATGACTTATATACAGCTTGCTAAAATAAGCATTGACCTTTTGAGAGAGCTCCTTGATTTGATCAATGAACGCCGCGATTGCGACGCAAAAGATCAAAAAGATGAGGAAGAAGAAGAAGGAAAACAGTAGTCAATAGATGCTGTCGCTCTAGGTTAATGAGCCAACAAGGATAGTCTTGTTGGCTTCTCCTTTGTTTGGGCGAAGTTAGCTTTAAAATGGATTCCAGAGGGATTTCTAATGATCTAGGCATAAATGATGATTTTGGGTATATGCCTATAGTAGCGTAAGTTAGTCAGAAGTTATTCAAAAATTTGTCAGAAGTTAGTCAGAAGTTAGTCAATTATAGTAGTTTTTCTGTTCTTTTCTTTGTAAAATCATTATAGGAAGAGTGTTTCCAGTGTATTTTAAAGACACTAAGATCAATGATCCCCGTCACTACTCAAGAATTAAAACGAAATATTCAAGAAGCTTTGGAGGCAGGAGTCCCGAAATCGAGGATCGAGCGAATGAAGGACTATCTAAATAAACTCGAATCTGGAGTGTTCGCCAGTCAGGAGAGTACGGGAGTAGCCTATCGGGAAATAGTTCGCGACGGCAAAAATATAATCGAGATGGCGAGCGCTCCCATCCTGCCGGAAGATCCAGAGAAAGACGCATTTGATGAATTAGATGACGGGCAACAGCCAACTATCTTTGACCCTTCAAGCAAGAAAAAATAATATCTTACAATATATATAATATAACCTAGTCTATAATGTTGGGCTAGGTTATATTATTAGAATAGTCAGTTAAGAATCTACGAAAATCACGTTGCGATGCCTACGATAAAAGACTTTAGTAACCAATATACTCTAGACGAATTAGAATCACTATCGGATTTTGTCGAGCGAGAACTTCGTCTTTCGTCACCAATCGAATTAGCGTGGTTGGATGTAATAGAAATTAAGGACTTGCGGAGTAATGACAATGGTTATTGGGTCGGGAACTACGATCGAGATCGACAAACATTTACGGCGACAATTTACCTTAACTCTCTCGTTTTAGGTACGATCGAGCAATTAAAACGAACCTTAGCCCACGAATACGGACATCACTGGACTCTATCCTATCTCGCTGTTGTTCACAGCCTACAAGTTTATAATGAGAGGCTGCCCCGAACCTATTACACGGTATTCAACCTAGGGATCAGCCATCCCGATGATCGAGTTGAGGAATATATCAGGAATCTCCCCACTACTCCATAGTATTGGATTTTAGCAAAGCTTGATGATTTTCCTCTGTATTCTCGCTGTACAACATCCGGGAGAAGCGGGGGGAATTCGTCGGGATTTGGCCTTTGAAAACCGCAAATTTGCCCTGAAAACCACTAATGGGCAGGAATTTGAACAAATGCGACAAGTACCCCTAGGGTCGAATTGGCCCAGTGGTCAAGTTAATCAACCTCCCCGGCCAGCAGTGGTGGCGATTCGGCGAACCGAGTCAAAATCTGGATAATACATTTGTTTTAGATTATCGGTTTCCCTTCAGGATTTCCGAAAAACAAAAAAGGGGTCTTAGCCCCTTTTTTCCGGATTAGTTAGTTATTTTTTCGGCGATAACATCATCATCATGTTACGACCTTCTTTTTTTGGCGCTTGCTGTACCTCAGCCACATCCTGTAAATCTTTGGCCATGCGCGCCAGTAATTCTTCCGCTAGGTTAGAGTGTTGAATTTCCCGGCCTCGGAAGGTAATCGTCGCTTTTACCTTATCTCCCGCTTTTAAAAAACGTTGCGCTTGGTTGACTCGCACGTTGTAGTCATGCTCATCGATTTTATAGCGCATTTTAACTTCTTTTATATCGGCTGTATGCTGTTTTTTCTTGGCCTCACGGGCTTTTTTCTCCTGTTCAAACTTGTACTTGCCATAGTCCATAATCCGGCAAACGGGAGGATTTGCCGTTTCACTGACGAGGACGAGATCAAGTTCCTTTTCTTCGGCCACGCGCAAAGCTTCGGCAGGAGTAATAATTCCTAGTTGAGAGCCGTCGCTATCGATAACGCGGATTTCGGGAAAGCGGATTCTTTCGTTAATTTGGGGGAGATCGCGAGTAGTGCGTCTTTTATCTATCACAGGCGTTCTGGGTTATCTCTATTCTAGTTAGTTAATCGGGTGGAGTTTACAAAATGATTTACTTGTTATTCTACCTACTCGATCGAGTTTCTTGGCCAATTGTTAAGTTTTCTTGCAATGTTAATTTTTAGCCGCCGGTCGTCAGCCGCCGGCCGTCAGCCAGATAAGCTGTTGTGCATGGGCCTTGTTAGACTAAGACCCTATACTCTCAGGAATCGATCGGTAAGGTGCGTTCCCCCTCGTTGCAGCAGGGAACGCACCCAACAAAATCGGCGGCATCGCACTACCTCCTGTAAGCAATGCCTAAAAATCGGCGTAATCGCACTACCTCCTGTAAGCAATGCCTAGATTATAGTAAGACAGTATCAGCCGAAAGTTGAGAAGATTGTCCAGTGCGCTGATGTTTTAATATTACTTATCGCCTAAAACTATGATTACTTATATTAAAATTCATGGCTTTAAATCCTTTCATAATTTTGAAATGGTATTTACGCCGCTTACTGTAGTTGCTGGGGTTAATGCTTCTGGTAAGAGTAATTTATTTGATGCTTTGCAATTGTTGACGCGGCTGGCAGAAGTGGATCTGAAGACGGCTTTTAGCGAGCAACGAGGACATCCTAGCGAACTTTTTACCCAGTATGATGAGGACGACTACGCCACGGAAATGGAATTTATAGTTGAAATGTTAGTCAACCGCAAGGTAAAAGATAATTGGGGTGGGGAAGTTGATCTTAAATATACAAGGTTGCGCTATCAATTAAAAATTAAACGAGAGTCTAATATAAGTGGATTTGAAAACTTGTATATTGTTGATGAACGTTTAGAAAATTTAAAGCACAATGAAGATAATTGGGTAAAAGATTATATTCCTAAGACAGTATTGGAAAGTTGGCGACCAAAAGTAGGAACGGGTAGGAGAACTTTTCCTTATATTAAGACTGAAGATATTAATGGTATTGCTACCATTGTTGTACATCAAGATGGTCAACAAGGAAATAAAAAAGTATTTCCCGCAAAAAACGCATCACAAACTGTTTTAAGCAGCATTAATACCATAGATTTTAAACATATATTAGCCGCCAAACAAGAAATGCTGAGTTGGAAGTTTATGCAGCTTAATCCCGAAGATCTGCGAGAACCTACTCGTCAAGATATAGGCATCAGAGATACAATAACAGCAAGTGGTAAGAATTTAGCCGCTGCTTTATTTCGCATTAAACAAGATGATGAATATACCCTCACAGCAATTTCCCGTGATCTCAATAATCTGCTACCAAATCTTACAGAAGTTAATGTTTATGATGACAAAGCAAATCGACAATTTATTATCAAGGTAAAAGGCGATGATAATCGGGAGTTTTCTTCGAGAGTGCTTTCCGAAGGAACCCTACGTTTATTAACATTATGTGTCCTGCAATACGATCCACAACATACAGGATTACTGTGTTTTGAAGAGCCAGAAAATGGCATTCATCCTTTTCGTATTCAAGCAATGGCAAAATTATTAAAAGAGCTAACTGTCGATTTTGAAGATACTGAAATGCCTTTACGCCAAGTAATAGTGAACACTCATTCTCCAGTTTTAGTGAGTCAATTAATTAATTGGCAAGATGATAAAAATGTCAGCATTTGGCTTTCTAAACTTACCACTATAATATCCACTATTGAAGAGAAGCGAATTAAGATGAAAATCACTAAATTTTACCCTGTTATCAAAGAGGATCAAAAACGATTAACTTTATTTTCCTCCGAAAATGAGGTCAAGCTAACTCTCTCGGAAGTGGTCGAATATCTAAAAACTGCTGATGCTGAAAGTGCGATTAAAAATATTAAAAATCAACAAAACCAATTAAGGTAAATCAATTAAGATGGCAAAAACAATCAAACAAATAATTATTGCCTTAGCTACAGAAGGCAGTTCCGATCATAGATTTTTACCAAATATTATTCAGCGCACTTTCGAGAGAGTTGCTTGTGAAGATCAACAAGAAATAGAAATTTTTGAACCAATTTGTCTTTCACAAATCTCTGGCGAAAATATCCGAGAAAAAGCTAAAAAATACGCAATTCAAGCGGTGGAGAAGGGAGCAATGGTTTTGTGCTTCCATGCAGACGCAGATGATAAAACAGATGAAAACGCATTTAACGAAAGAATTAATCCGGCTTTTAATGCTATTAAATCAGACAAGGGAGACTTATGCAACAATTTAGTTGCTATAGTTCCAATACAAATGACTGAAGCCTGGATGTTAGCAGATAAAGAATTACTAAAAAAACAATTGTGTACAAAGAAAAGTGATAGTGAGTTAGCAATCGATAAACATCCCGAATCTTTTAGCAATCCAAAAGAAACGATTAAAAATGCCATCAATAAAGCCAGAGAAGGTATAGCTAAACGGTATCGAAATAAACTAAAAATTGACGATTTATATTCACCGCTTGCTACAATCGAATTGTCGAAATTAGAATCCTTGTCTTCCTACAAAAAATTTGAAGAGGCAGTACGAGATATTTTTCCACAATTAACGAAAGTCAGCAATATAGAGGATAATCCTGATCAAACGTGAATAGGACCTTGCTAATACCATTTTTCTAAAGTAATGGCAGAGATGGTTAATTGCCTTCAACCTCAAACCCTATTCTAGAAAAGAAAATGGGATTGACACTCCTGGGCCTAAAGGCGTGAGGATTCTTGAGCTAATCACAGCCCTTTCTGGTTTCCCTTACTTAGGTCTTACACGATTATGTCTGAACCGAACCTACTAGAATATCACTT
>NZ_SFBY01000413.1:0-10458 GCF_007095505.1 Microcystis sp. M_QC_C_20170808_M3Col | reverse complement strand
ACTTAAACTAATAAAACGGAGAGCCTATGGCTTTAGAAACTTTCGGAATTTTTGGGTTAGAAGTATGTTGTCTTGGCATCTTGTCTGTTGATTTAGCATAAAGGGTAACGAAGAGCCAAAATTTGTTGTTTATTTTCGTTGATACAGTCCTGCTGGCGAGCGAGTGGAAGGAACCACTCCAGACACAGAGGACACAAAGAATAAGAGAGCATCCTTGAGAGTGGAGAATCATTTATAGGTGAAAAGGGACTCTTGCCAGTGGGCAAAAATTAGGTTAATGTTCTCTCAAGCGTCGGTTAACTAAAGGGGAAACCACCATATTTATTGATAATTATATCTATAGTTTCCATAATTGCGATCGATTCTCCCAAAATGGAGATAATTTGTTGATAATGTTCTAGGTCATCGTAGCTAAGGTGGCGACCTTTGCGGTCTTTTAGCCACTTCTGACACACTTGATAACCGCCGATATAAAAGTTCCAAATTTGCGGCGGAATCCCCGCAAAATACTGGTCAGAATTAATCGAAATTTGTTGTTTATTTTCGTCATATTTCACCTGTTCAACTAGATTAGAACCCGCCACGGGATAGCTACTAATTTCTTTTCCTGTCCCTTTCATCAGGTGTAACTGCACTAATCTGTCACCTTTTTTGACTAATTCCCAGAATAATTCTTTATTACTGGTGAGAGGAACACGAGGAAAGTCTATTTTTAAAAATTCGGCGTAACGTTGGCGATATTGGGGAGAGTGAAAGACGGCATAAATATAGTTAAAAATGTCTTCCGGTCCAAAGGTTTTCTTTTTGTCTCCTTTGCCATCACTGATAAATTCTAAGCCAAGCTTTGCGGAAAGTTCCTTAATAAATTCTGGTGCTAGATTGGGACGGCGACCATTTGGCGAGTTGGTTGGTTCTGTTTCAAATAAAGTTGGGGTATTGGTTGGGTAAAGATAAAGGGGGAAAACAAAGCCATTATTTGATGTTTTGGGAGAGAGACAAATCACTTCAACAATATTTTCTGATATTTGAACATGATTAAAACTTTCTCCTTTAGTCATCCTAGAGGTAATTAGTGCATAATTTTGTTGATATTTTAGGTTATACATAACATTACTTCTTGGCATACAATGAAAGCCCCTTGAATTACCCGTATAGTATGTATATCTTTTGTCAAAAGGTCTGTATAAAATAGGAGTTAATTTATCCTTAGATAAATTTGATTGCTTAATATCTTTTTGTGCTAAATTAACTTTCCAGTCCCTAGAATCTTGACCTAAATTATACTTTATTCTAGCTTCTTCTGGACTGAGATTGATAAAATCATTGACAATATCCCAAATTTCTTGTTCACTCCATTGAATAGTTAAACTATCTCTAGCTGTGACGATACCAACACTATTAACTGGCATAATTTCAGTAATTTTACAAAATTGATCATATTCCGAGCGCAGATTAATATTCTGAGGTTTAAATAGATAAAAAGGAGAATCAGGTTGTAATTCTTGCCAAGCAGTTGAACTAATATCATTTTCATCTAACCAGTGATACTTACCACCGATAATAACTTGATTCTCAATCATCTCTCTTTTGCCCCATAAATCAGCATGATAAACCTTCGCTAAATCTTGCTGACTATCTTGATACTTAATAAAAATACCAATAGCTACACCTTGCTGAATATCAAACACATTTTGATCGGTTGAACCATCGGGACAAACTTCTTTTTTCTTACTATTACCGTGTAAATCGAGGATATAAATATCATCAAAAGTTTTTAATAAACTTTGACGCATTCCCCGAAAAGTTGGGTTATCTAAATAACCATGATTAGTAACAAAAGCTAAAATTCCGTAACCAGTTTTCTCGATGCGCCATTGACCAAAGCGAATAAATTTGACATAATCATCATTTAACCATTTGGGATTTTTTTCGCCTAAAGGTTGACTATCTACCTCAAAATAACTAGCAGTTTTTCCTCCAGAAATAATATCTTTTCCCTTCAATAATTCCTTAATCCATTCTCCTGTATTTACCGAATGTCCAGAGTAGGGAGGATTACCAATAATCACCATAACAGGATGTTCTTGCTTAACACCTTGCGCTGACTCTGCTTCATCGCGAATACGATTTAAAAAACCATCAGCAGGGGGAATTTGAAAAGCTTCCTGTAGGGTGTTGGTGAGATAGATTCCTAAGCGTTCATCGGCACTAAAATCATAGCCTAATTCCTGAAGTTGTAAACCTAACTTCATGTGTGCTACGGTGTAGGGAGCCATCAGTAA
The DNA here is from genome assembly GCF_007095505.1 of Microcystis sp. M_QC_C_20170808_M3Col. Classification (NCBI taxonomy): domain Bacteria; kingdom Bacillati; phylum Cyanobacteriota; class Cyanophyceae; order Chroococcales; family Microcystaceae; genus Microcystis; species Microcystis sp. M_QC_C_20170808_M3Col. Next base: position 8,176 of record NZ_SFBY01000413.1, on the reverse strand, counting down.
CTCAAACCCAAAGAGACGCGGTAATAAATGTTTACTAACATAACTTGACCACATCCCTTTTTGTTGACGAAAACTCTCATAGATATAATCGATAACAGAGTGTAAAAAAGTGCCGGTTCCCACAGCAGGATCCAGAATTAAAACTTGGTGAACTTCCTGAGTTTCTTGGCTATTATTAGGATTTTTAATCGTAATTTTTTTGGCATCGGCCAAACCTTTAGGAATCTGAAACTTATTTTTCAGAATATAGTCCACACTGCGAACCATGTAAGAAACCACGGGTTCAGGGGTATAATAAACCCCCCTAGACTCACGCATTTTACTATCGTATTCGGCTAAAAAAGTCTCATAAAAGTGAACTACAGGGTCCTCCTTGCGGGTGCGTTTTCCAAAGCTGCCCAGAATCCCCTCCATGTCCGTTTGTTGTAAAATAGTGGCTAGAGTATCCACGGCCCAAGTAATCCGCTCATCTAATTCTGTACCAGCGATTTGATGAAAAATTCCCCGCAAAAAAGGGTTAGTTTTTGGCAGTCGAAATCCTGCCGTTTCCCGGGAAAAAGAACTGATTTGATCCGTATTACAGCGCGCCGCAAATAAACCATAACAAATTGTTTGTCCATACATATCGGCAAACTGCGCTTCGTTGAGATCACTAATTAAAACTCGTTGAAAAGATTGCAATTGTTGCCGCAGCATTCCCCCGCAATCTTGATCTTTCAAAGCTTGTGCGATCGCATCCCGAATTAACTGCGCTAAAGCGGCCATTTTTTTCGCTAATTCTCGCGGTGTTGTTATCTGAATAACTTTCGAGAGAAAAAAATGACAGAACATTTGTTCTACTTGCAAAATACCCTGGGAATCAGGTTTAATTTGCTTTTTTTGATTAAGAGTTGCCACGGAAGCTGATAGACGCAATTCTCCCGATACATACCAACGAAATTCTAAATGATCGGTGATAATTAAGTTACCCAAAGCCTGTAAATAACGTTTTATTTGGGGAGTATTTTCAACCTTTTTGAGAGAAGTTCCGATATCTTTTGCTTCCAGATGACCAATTTCTACCATACCCTGATTAATCACAAAATCCGGAGCGCCACAAGCAATCCTTTTCGGTTCATTGAGAGCTTGTAGGTTATTATTTAGGGATTCAATTAATTTTTTTAAAGCAGGACGATAACTGTGTTCTGTGGCGTTACCCTGTTGATAAATGCCAGTGATTTCCTCTAGATATTTTGGCAGTGAATTAGTCATTATCGGTGCAGCCTATAAACGTTCTTCTATAGATAAAATATAACCTCATTTGCTTTCAATGTCCCCTGAGATGCGCTCATTCTACTTTATGGGTGCATCTGACATTTGCAGAAATACCGACAATCAGCAATTATCAGTGATTCTTAAATTATCACAGATATATCAGCAGCCGCCTGTAAGCATCCCACCGAAAAGCTAATGCGCGGGGGGTTTGGGGGCGGCGCCACGCCCCCAACGGGGGGTTTGGGGGGTAGAACCCCCCAAAAGCTTGGATTGACTAATAAAATCGGAAGTAATGCCCGATTTTATCAGAGAGTTTTCCCGTAAAAATCCCAACTTGCTAGATTTACAAAAATGAGATGTACCCTACTTTATCCCTATCCTCAAGGATACCAAAATTAGCTAAAATGAGATAATCGATAGGCGATAATCTCATCCCAACAACTTCACCAAAATATTAACGATGGTCAAAGTGTCATCTCCCTTATCTCTAGAGCATCTCTATCATGTTCCCACCTATACTATAGCCGATACTGCGCGCTATCTCCATATTCCTTTACCCACTCTGAGAACCTGGGTAAAGGGACGCACCTACCCCACCAAAAAAGGACAAAAAGAGTTTTTACCCCTCATTCAACGACCTAATCCGAATATTCCCCAACTTTCCTTTACTAACTTAGTGGAAGCGCACGTTTTAAGAGTCATTCGCACCGTTCATAACATCCCTCTCGATAAAGTTAGACTTACCCTAGACTATATTAGTGAACAATTTAACACCGATCATCCTCTAGTTCAAAAACAATTTAGTACCGATGGAATTGACCTTTTTATCGAACAATTTGAACATTTAATTAATGCCTCCCGTTCGGGACAATTAGCGATGAAACAAGTATTAAATAATCTCTTAACTTGTATTGAATGGGATGAACAAGATATCGCCACACGGCTTTTTCCCACTATCAACCTAAAGGGGGAAGACTTCACTGATAAAGTCCTCATGATAGACCCGAATATTTCCTTCGGAAAACCCACTATCAAAGGAACAGGAATTCCCACTAAAATTGTCACAGAACTTTATGATGCGGGGGACTCTATAGAAGATATTGCCAATGATTATAATTGTCAACGTTGGCAAATTGAAAAAGCGATTTTATTCGAGTCCAATTGGCAAGCAGTATGACCTATCAATACACCTATTTTATAGACCGTGCTTTAGGAAAGTCTATCGGTGAAGCTTTGCAAAAAATAGGGGTTAAGATTGAATTTCATCATGCTCATTTTGCCCCAGATGCACCAGATACGCAGTGGCTACCTATTGTTAGTCAAAGAGGATGGATAGTATTAACTAAAGATGTAAACATTGGTAGAAATATTTTAGAAGTTCAACAGATAGCCCGTTATCAGGCTCAAGTATTTGTTCTAGTTTCTGGTAACTTACCTCGTCAAACAATGGTTAATATTTTTGTGGAAACAATCGATAAAATCGAGAGAATAACCCAAGGTAATCAAGCTCCTTTTATCGCAAAAATATACCAAAATTGTCAAGTTAAATTGTGGAAAAATAAAAATGAATTAACCAGAATGCTAGAAACTATTTAAAACTTATTAAAATAGTTTCTATTCAGTAACAAATTACAACTAAATTTGTTGACAATATTCTCACCATTACCTTTGATGCAATTGTCGAAATTGTCTGAGCAGTGAACCAGTTTAATCAACTTCTTAATCCCCCCACTTGCTGTTAAATTTATCTCCGTTCACTTCACCCAGGGGGAAGGGGGGACTTCTGGCGAGATTTGAGTTAAACTAGAAAGGTTGACTATTGACAAACATCGATCGCACAGGAGTAAATTATGTCTAGAGTCTGTACTATGACGGGGAAAAAGGCCAATAACGCCTATGCGGTGTCCCACTCCCACCGTCGCACCAAAAAATTACAAGAAGCTAACCTACAATGGAAAAGAGTCTGGTGGTCGGAAGGCAACCGTTGGGTAAAACTACGCATCTCCACCAAAGCTATCAAAACCATTGAAAAGAAAGGATTAGCCGTCTTCGCTAAAGAAGTAGGCTTAAACTTAAATTTGTACTAAGCGAGTAGTTCAGAAGTGAAGACGAATCGGCCGTATCGTTGACTCCTGTGCTTTTGATTATTAAGTATTGCAACAGGGAGTGATGTGGGGTGAAAACTACCTTTAAGATTAAAAACTTAAAACGACCTGTTCAGGAGAATTTCAATGTATTCAACCCTATTAATGGCCGCCACCGCCGTACAAGGTTCCAACGAATGGAGTCCCAAAGTGGCGATTGTCATGATTATCTGCAATATTCTCGCTATTGCTTTCGGTAAAGCGACTATTCAACAACAAAATGTCGGTCCTGCTTTACCTTCCCCCGCTTTATTCGGTGGTATGGGATTAGGCGCTTTACTGGGTACTACCAGTTTTGGTCATGTCCTCGGCGCCGGTGTTATCCTCGGTCTCTCCCGTCTCGGAGTTATCTAAATATTTGTTGATTTTCTCAATCGGTGGCCAAAAGTCACCGATTTCTTTTGTTAAGTACCGCGCGCAAAATTAATTACACATATCTAACCACCTCTTGCCTCTTACCTTTTGCCTTTTGCATGAGTGCCTATCCTAACCAAGAAATTTATTTTGCACGACTACTTATGACTTTACCTCAAAAAAATTCTTTTTGGTACGATGAGCGATTTCAGAAGATTTTTCTACAGGTAATTATCCTGCTAATTGTCTGCCTAATTTTCTGGTTTTTTGGCCACAATTTAGTGATTAATTTCCAACGCTTACGCTTAAGTTTTGGCTTTGGCTTTCTCTTTGATCCTGACCGACCAGCTTCTTTTGCGATTGGTGACTCTCCTATTCCCTACAGTCCCACCGATACCTATTTTCGCGCTCTTTTGGTGGGATTAGTTAATTCCCTCCGCATTATGATTACTGGCATATTTTTGGCGATTAGTCTGGGAATAGTCATCGGGTTAGGTCGCTTGTCGGATAATTGGTTAATTCGTCAGTTGGCAACAATTTATGTGGAAACTATTCGCAATACTCCTCTATTATTACAATTATTTTTCTGGTATTTTGCGGTATTTCTGAAACTGCCTAAAATTGAGGACTCTCTAGAGTTCTTTGGCAGTGTATTTTTAAATAACTCAGGAGTATATTTACCTTTCCCCGCTAATAGTTTCAGGACATGGTTAGCCTTAGCTATCATTGCTTTAGGAATAATTTTCTCAGTATTTTTATATCTAAAAAATAAACTTAGTTTATGTCTAACTAGCCTACTAATCCTAGTTATATTTCCTCTAATCTGGGGTTTACAATGGCAAAGTCCCCAAGTTAATCCTATTAATCAAAATATTGACTTTGGTTTACATCTTTCTTCTGAGTTTGCCACCCTCTTAATCGGTTTAACTGTTTATACAGCTGCCTTTATCGCGGAAACAGTACGGGGGGGAATTCAATCGGTTAATCGGGGACAATGGGAAGCAGCTAAAGCCTTGGGATTAAAACCTTTATTAGTGATGAGATTAGTGATTTTTCCCCAAGCTTTGCCAGTGATTATTCCTCCTTTAACTAATGAATGTTTAAACCTTGTTAAAAACTCTAGTTTAGCGATCGCTATTGGTTATAATGATATTTATGCTATCTCTAGTACCATCGCTAATCAGACAGGAAAAGCTGTAGAAATGTTAATAGTAGTTATGGCAACCTATTTATTCTTTAATCTGGGGATTTCCTTGACTATGAATCAATTAAACAAACGGGTAAAAATTCAGGAAAGATAGTAACACACCAGAATTGAGCGATAAAGTAACTAATAAACCTCTTGCATAATTAATTTTTGAGGGTTCAAAAACGGCAAAAATAAGGATTATTGCCTAAAATATGTAAATAGACCATTTAATTGATTATTATTCATTCTTAATTCTCCTGACTACTGACTACTGGCTACTGACTCCTAACCCTAACAACAATTTTTGATTTTTACAAGAGGTCTAATGAGCATTAGCAGAATATAAAGCGGTGATAATTGCTGTCACCGCAGGACTAAGACTAGATAAAACTACCACAGAAGCGGTGGCAATGATGATAGTAGTAGCCATTCTCACCATACCGTCTGTACCTTTTTGATAGGCATCAAATTTATATTCTAAGCGGTCAACTTTTTGACCAAGTTCTTCTCGCAATTGAATCAACGCCGCTCTGATGTCATCATTACTGGGATTTTCGGGAATTTGCATGACCTTGATTAGCAATCAACTAACAACCGCATACATTATAGCAGTTCTTAGCCATAAATTACAATTTTTTATCGGGAGGAGGAGTCAATCGCCAGCGCACTAAAAAACTATCAATACTTTCTAAACATTCCAAGTCATCTTTAGGTAAATAAGAATCTTTTAACAAGAAAGAAAAAGCCTGCTGAAACTCTTGACTATCAGCTTGAATCGGACTAGCAAAATGACAAGGAATAACCTGTTTAATCGGCCATTGGGAAATTCTATCAACCCATTGACTAACCTCGTCAGTAGTGCGATTAAGAATCAAGGTTTGCAAAATGGGTGCTACTATTAACCTCCCCTCTCGACGCAAATTTAAAAAAGTCCTTTGCCAATCATCACCCCATTGAAAAGGGAATAAACCAAAATAGGCTTTTTTACTCTTTTCCTTAGCAGTAAAAGCATCTCGAAAGACCTTAATCCAATTGGGAACAGCTAAAACCGGAGGTTGAAAATAAAGAGCAAAAAGACAAATTCTTTGCCAACCCCGACGGCGATTTTCTGGGGTATTCTCCACCAAATCCTTAGCACTATTTTTAGCGTGAAACAGGAGAGGATAGGGGTCTAATTCTAAAATAGCGGGAGGATTTTCTGGGATAGAAATAATTCCATCGGTCAGCAGCAGAGTTTGAGAGTAGTGATGAAAAAAAGCCACTTCCGAGAAGTATCCCACATTCAGATCAATTGCGGGTAAAATTTCATAACTAAAATCCTTTCCTAAAGGAGTGGTTGCCGAGTCAGCAGGTAAAATTTCTGTTCGTTTTGCCGGTAAACCCAACCAACTCAAAGGTAAATTAAGAGGAAAACTCCATTGATTAGGAGCAACATAAACTATAGCCTTAGGAAAATAACGGGCAAAAGGACCGACAAAAACCTTATGTTCAATCCCAGAAATCGTCGGCAAAATAATATATTTAACTTCCCCGTGTTGACTTTCCAACTCACGCATTAAGCGAATACATTCAGGAGTCGGGGCCACTGGTGCATAAACAAATAAACCCCCAGATGCTAACTTAATTACCGTCATGCGAATCGGCACGACCACATAAAAAATACCCTGCAATTGCTCAAATGTCCAGAGCGTATCTTTCACCACTTCTTGGCGAATTGTCCGTCTTTGACCGTAGGGATAAAGTGGTACAATTGGCCAAAAAGGCCATGATAAATCTTGCGGACTAATTGCGGCTTTTGTCATCGTCTGATTCTATTGCTGAAAATCTCTATTTTAGTTATCATAAACCCTTCTAATCCCCATGACTAATAAACTGCCCATTGATTCTTTGGTCAATACTTGGAATAGTCTCACGGGGGAAGTGATGAAAAGACTCCCCATCGACCAGTTGACTAATACTGTCCTCCAGTGGTTTAGTGTTAGTGACAATCAAGTGGCGGAAATTTTAGAAAAAGTCCGTCAAGAATTACCCACCACCGAGGCGCTGTTAATCGGCAAACCCCAAACGGGAAAAAGTTCGATTATTCGGGGAATAACGGGAGTTTCGGCGGAAATCGTCGGGCAAGGTTTCCGTCCCCACACCCAAAACACCCAGCGCTACACCTACCCCGCGGAAGACTTACCCCTGTTGATTTTTACCGATACGGTGGGGTTAGGGGATGCCTATCAACACACAGACACGGTAATCGCGGAATTATTAGCAGATTTAGCCGAAAATACGGGATGCGCCCAGGTTTTTATCGTGACGGTAAAAATTAATGATTTTGCCACCGATAGCCTCCTGGAAATTACCAAACAACTGCGGCAAAAATACCCTAAAATACCCTGTTTACTGGCTGTCACCTGCCTTCATCAGCTTTATCCTCCTAATACCGCCGATCATCCCCCTTATCCTCCCGATTGCGAGGATATCAATCGCACCTATCAAGAAATTAAAGAAACTTTTAAGGATTTATATGATAATTCTGTGCTAATCGATTTCACCCTAGAGGAAGACGGTTACAACCCTGTTTTTTACGGTTTAGAGGCATTTAGAGACAATTTAGCCGATTTATTGCCAAAAGCCGAGGCTAACACCATCCACCAACTTTTAGATCGGGAAACCAGCAATAAATTAGGCAATCTCTATCGGGACGTGGCGCGACGCTATATGTTAGCCTTTTCCGTCATAGCGGCGACCTTGGCGGCGATTCCCTTACCCTTAGCGACTATGCCCGTGTTAACCGCCCTACAAGTGTCAATGGTGGGGGTTTTAGGCAAATTATACGGTCAAGTGTTAACCCCATCCCAAGCCGGCGGAGTCGTCAGTGCGATCGCTGGCGGCTTTTTGGCCCAGGCCATCGGTCGGGAATTGGTGAAATTTATCCCCGGCTTTGGCAGTGTCATCGCCGCTTCTTGGTCCGCTGCCTATACCTGGGCCCTAGGAGAGGGCGCTTGTGTCTATTTTGGCGATTTAATGGGGGGTAAAAAACCCGATCCTAAAAGGATTCAAAGGGTGATGAAAGAGGCTTTTTCCGCTGCCCAAGAAAGATTTAAAAATGTCGCTACCGGAGGAGATAATTAGGGTTTGCTGAAAAAGTTATTGAAAAGTACAGGTCTCTTAATCAATGATTTCACTTAGCTACAAGCATAAGCTTTAGTTGTTGATTAGTTTCTAAGTCATAACTTATTGTCAT
>NZ_SFBY01000412.1:0-7085 GCF_007095505.1 Microcystis sp. M_QC_C_20170808_M3Col | reverse complement strand
TGTAAACACTGAGCTTTTACATTGAGCCTGTCGAAATGTCGTGCTTTGCTGTTTTATACTGGTCGGGGTTTCATCCCGTCGCTAAAAGCGAGGGTCTTCACCCCGACATTCAAGATAAAAAATAGCAATAACGAAGTTTTTTTGAGTGTAGTCTCTGTTTGGGAGTGCGTTATTAAGTATCAGTTAGGCAAATTAAATTTTCCTGAGCGTCCTGACCTATATCTTCCCAAAAAAAGAAAACAGCATTTAATTAACAGTTTGGTTATTGATGAAAAAAGCCTAGTACATTTAAAAGATTTACCACTCCTTCATAAAGACCCTTTTGACCGTCTTTTAATCTGTCAAGCTTTACAGCATAATTTAGTAGTGGCTACTGAAGATAATGTAATTTTAGCCTATCCTAACTTACAGTTTTTTTGAGTATCAATCAGGGACGTAAACTCGATCGCTTACGTCCCCTAAAAACATCAATTAACCATCATTACTATTGTCTTGATTGCGCTTTTTAGACAGCAATACACCTAACCCTAATATTACTATTGACAAAATTGTAGAAGGTTCGGGAATAGCTGTCGATGAATCCACTTGAACTATTTTTATCAACTGACTTTGATTACCAGAATAACTGGCAACACTGCCATCGCTAAAACCAGTTTGAGATAAATCAATATTAAGTACCAGACTAGAATTACCATTGCCGATTACTTGAAAGTGCAATAAACTAAAAGTATCCAATTGATTAATTCCCAGAGGTGAACCAATGCCCCAAAATGGTAAAGAACCGCCTCCTAAGTTAGTAATTGAACCATTGGTATTGTCTAAGATTCCCGTGCGTCCAAAGGGGAAATTAGAGGTAATAAGAAGACTATTAATATCTGAGGGATTGAAAGGATTGTCGATGTTTTGAATTGAGCGAGGATCGAAGGATAAATTAATAGCACCGCTAGTGATACCGACAGGATTAATATCACTATTTTCCATTAAAATTTCTACAAAAAATCTATCGCCTACACGGAGAGGATTATTAATAATAGTTCCCACTAGGCCACTATTATCAGTTTTGAGGTTGAATTGAGTAGTCAGACTAGACATAATGTAGTTCTCCTGAGTTAAAAAAGTTAGCGAGTTAAAACAAATACTACGCCAAGCAGCATTTATTCAAAAATCTGGTAAGGGAAGTCACACTAACTGGGTACATCATTTGTACTCTGGTAAAGTTACTGTTTCTGGAAAAGACAGTACCGATGCAAAGTTGTATCAAGAAAAAGAAGTTAAGAGGAATCAAGAAAATGGAACAAATTAAATATCGCATGGTAATCCAATGGTCTAATGAAGACAATTGTTTTTGGGTTGCATTGCCTGATTTTCCAGGGCAATATTGGCGTACTCATGGAGATACTTATGAGGAAGCTGTCGCTAATGGAAAAGAAGCAATAGAATCGCTAATGATTGCTTATCAAGTAGATAATGAACCCTTACCTAAACCTTTATTTTGTAGGATGGGTTAGGAAGTGCGCTAACCCATCAAACCTAATCAAAAGTCATCATAATTAATCTGAATTGTTGGGTTTCCTTGGGTCAACCCAACCTACAGAGTTAATCTAAATAACTAATCCAAATTCGGAATTGAAGGGAACTAATTCCGCAAGATTAATTCTTCCATCTCCGGTAATATCAGCAGTAGGGTCATAATTTGTTTGTCCACTACTACTACCAAATAACCCCGGACGTTGTAAGGTAGTTAAGTCGGTTAAATTCACCCGTCCATCGTAGGAAATATCACTGTTAAAGGTTGATTTTCCTGTTAGTTGAATGTTCAAAGCAGAATTGTTTTGAGCATTACTGTTGATGACTAAGCCGTTAGCCAAATTGAAGTTTTCTCGCGCTGCTTTGGGTGTATATGCTAAAGCGATACGTCGAGTTTGTCCGGGATTTAGCAGTATGTCTCCATTGGCAAAATTGGCATCTGTGGTGACATTTTGAGCATTGATAGTAATACCAGCAATAGCAAGTACATCGTTAGTTCCCGATGCGGTATTAGTAATGTCAATGAATTGGGTTTTGTCAGCAAAGTTAGGACGGACAAACAGGCTATCGGTTGCACTTGTACGGTATTGAGAGAGTTTTGTGCCGAAGGTGATGGCGTTTTTATCTACTACTATTGTCCCTTCATTAACGTTAGTAATATTGACGTTAAAAGTGCGTTCGGTAGAGAGTTTATAACCGTCAGTTGCTTTGACTCCCAATTGATAGGATGTAACTCCACTTTCAAAGTCAATGGCATTAGCACCCGCTTGAGTTAAGGTAATTTCTCCGGTGGTAGAGTTGATAGCAAAAAGATCATTTCCTGAACCATCTTTAGGAGAGGTACTTAAGCTAAATGTGGGAGTTTGTCCGTAAGCATCATCAGTTGCATCTACTAAGTTTCCGGCGACAACTACGGTTCCTACTGCACTTCTTTCGGCGAGGTTGACGTTATTAATACTACCGACAATCGGTGCATCATTGATGATGATATTACGGGTTAAGCTTAAAGTACCATTAGGATCAACTAATGTGCCATCAGCAAAACCGATTTGAGTGGGATCAAAGGTGAGATTTAAGTTAGAGTTATCCCGCGTTCCCACGACGTTAAAGCGTAGCAAACTGAAGCGATTTAATTGATTAATCCCAATGGCTGTACCTTGACTTGCTTCGGGAACTGCACCACCACTTAAGTTATCAATTAATCCGTTAGTATTGTCTAATGTACCGCCTCGGAAGAGGGGGAAAGCGGAGGTAATTAGGGGACTGTTGACATTGCCAATATCAGCAAAGTTATTGATATTTTGAGCAACATCAGCAGCAAAGCCAAAATCAAGGGAGTTGATGATTAAACCTGCTGCATTGGTGCGAATATCACCTACTAGGATTTCCGCAAAGAAGCTGTTACCAAGAATGGCATTATTGCTTGTAATTTCACTGCCAACTGTCCCGTTATTATCCTCATAGAGTTTCAGTTGGAAGCTGAGAGAGTTAACATTATTCAGGTTAATGGTAGCGATACCCGTATCGGTTAAAGCACCATCATTTGCTTGAATTGTCAGGTTAAAGGGGTTAGTTTGTGCGCTAACATCATCCGCATCCGTAACCGTAATTACTCCCGTATTACTAATACCAAAAGCGGAGGTAGTATCGCCATCTGTATCTAAATTTCCAGCGGTGATACTGTAGGTTAAGGGGTTATTATCGGGGTCAGTGGCGTTAATTGTCCCGACAACTGTACCGTTGGGACTGGTTTTAGAAATGCTGAAAACAGCATCATTAACGACTGGCGCACGGTTAACAGGACTGGTAAGATTAACAGTAATAGCGGCAGTATCGCTTAAGTTACCATCGCTAACGGTAACAGTAAGATTGAAAGGGTTAGTTTGACTGCTAATATCATCAGTGTCAGCAACCGTAATTACGCCACTACTACTAATACTAAATGCCTTGATATTGTCGGCATCGCTGTCTAAATTTCCGGCAGTAATACTGTAGGTTAAAGGGTTATTATCGGGGTCAGTTGCGGTGACAGTTCCGACTGTGGTATTAATGGGACTGGTTTTAACGAGGCTAAAAGTAGCATCATTAGCGACGGGGGGACGGTTGGGGGTTTCGTTAACATTGGTGAGGTTAACGGTGATAATAGCGGTGTCGGTTAAAGTTCCATCGCTGACGGTGACGGTTAGGGGGTTATTGGGGTTAACTTCAAAGTCGATGTCATCGGGGTCAGCGACGCGAATTTGTCCGCTATTATTGATGGTAAAGGCGGAAATTCCGTCCCCATCGAGGTTAGGATTCCCTGCGGTGATATTGTAGGTTAAGGGGTTATTATCGGCATCGGTGGCGGTAATTGTGCCGACAAGGGTGTTTAAGAGGCTGTTTTCGGGTACGGTTAAGGTAGTATCGTTGAGGACGGGTGCGCTATTTTGGGTAAATTCAAAAGCACCCATATCGACGTTTGTACCGTTAACGCGAGGATTTCGGGCAATATCAAGGGGTATGGCTTCGGTGATGTTGCTATCGCCGTCTAAGTCGCGGGTATCGGCAGGGAGAGAGGCGTTACTACCTGCGTTGATGGCAGGGGAAGTGCTTTGTAGGCGTAAGTCGTCGTTGATAGCATCGACAAAGAGGGGGTCAACATTTGTTCCTCCAAATAATCCGCCTTGTACTATACTATTTGTGACTGTGTAAATACCAACACTATTATTAGAAAGCGCAGTTCCACCATTTCCCCAAATGATACTGTTGCGAATAGCAGTGTTAATTCTATGACTATTGTTAATTCCCGCACTAAAAACTACACTTCCTGAACCAGCAGAGTTACCACTAAAACTGGTATCATTAATAGTAGTCGTGAAACTACCTAAAAAATCTGTTATATCCTGATAAATTGCACCACCTTGACTAGCAGCATTATTCCGACTGAAGATAGCATTGGTAACTTGTAGGTTATTACTATCTCGATTAAAAATCGCACCACCTACGCTATTAGCACCATCAGCAATATTCAGTGTAAAATTAGCATTCGTGACACTAACATTATTTCTGTTGTTGTAGATTGCCCCACCATTAGCAGAACGGTTTTGTAAGAAATCAGCTTGAGTAATAGTGGAGTTGTTAGTTTGCAGGAAAACAGCACCACCTAAACCAGCAGTAGCACGGTTTTGAACAAAATCTGCGTCAGTCAGATTAAAACTACCGCCAGTGCTTAATATTGCCCCACCATCACTACTGGCAGTGTTATTATTAAAAGTTCCATCTTTCAGAGTGAAAGTGCTACTCGTGTTATAGATAGCACCACCATCTGAAGTAGCTGTATTGCTGGAAAATGTTGCATTATTCAGTGTGGAACTACCGCCAATGCTATAAATTGCACCACCACCACCACCAGTAACAGCAGAAAGATTAGATGTGTTACTGGTAAAAGTGGCATTATTTAAGGTGACATTACTAGCTGTGTTAAAGATTGCCCCACCATTAGCAGTAGCAGTATTGCTGGTAAATGTTGCATTCGTTAGAGTGGTATTGCTGGTGTTATTGTAAATTGCACCACCGTTCTCATTTGATACATTATTGCTAAAAGTAACATCTGTAACAATAGGATTACTGTTACGATTGTAGATTCCAGCACCACCTGTACCACTACCAGCACTGGTACTATTGTTACGGAAAATAATGTTAGTAAGTGTAGGATTACTGCCATTATCATTAAGAAGTCCACCGCCAAAAAAAGCATTATTATTCTCAAAGATTAAATTTCTGAGAATAGGACTACCATCAATGATAATCATTCCTCCTCCACTATTAGTCCCCCCAATACCTATAGCGTCGGGAACAGTGCCATTACCTCCCGAAATAGTAAACCCATCTAAAATCGTTGTGTTAGATGTTCGACTACCAGTAACAACATGAACACTATTATCAGTCGCAGTATTAACTGTCCCAATATCCCCACTTAAAATAGTGGCATTAGTGGCAACATTTCGCTGACTTAAACTCGTTTCCGAACCAGCAAACCCCCCATAAATCTCCACATGATTCTTGAGGGTAAAAGTTGCATTTCTGTCCGTTCCCGTAGTCGGTTTATAGGTTCCCCCCGCAACCCAAATCGTATCCCCACTTTTCGCTGCTGCTAACGCCCCTTGTAAATCCGTAAACGCATCAACCCAAGACGTACCATTATTACTTCCCCCCGCATTTGCCCGTACAAAAATCGTGCGAACTGCTGCAGGAGTAGGCGTAGGAGCGAGTTCTGCCCCTTCATACGCCCCTAAATCCACATTTGCACCCACAACACGGGAATTACGCGACAAATCGAGGGGTATCCGTTCAGAAGTATTGCCATCCCCATCCAAATCTCGACTATCGAGAGGCAATAAAGTAGAATCTCCCGCATCCAAAGCAGGAGAACCCGATTTTAAGCGTAAATCATCCGCTTTCGCATTGACAAACAGAGGGTCATTATCCGTCGCACCCGTAAACCCTCCCCCTTGGATAATACTATTAGCAACCGTAACACTACCACCGGAACCATTATTAACCTGATTCCCCGTACTGCTACTATCCTGATTTCCCCAGAGGATACTATTACGCAATGCTACACTACTCGAAACATTATGTAGCGCACCCCCAGTCACCGCCACGTTACCACTCAAGGTACTATTAATCAAATTGGGGTTACTCAGATTACTAAAAATCGCGCCACCACTGCCCGTATTAGCCGAATTTCGACTAAAAACCGAATCAACAATGGTGGGATTACTGCTACTGGTGTTATAAATCGCCCCCCCGTCATTAATTGCCGTATTCAGGCGAAAAGTGCCATTAGTAATCTGGGGACTACTTAAATCATCGTAAATCGCCGCCCCTCGCGTTGCCGTATTGTACTCAAACAACACATCTGTCAGGACAGGATTACTACCATTCTCGTTATATAAAGCACCTCCATTTGTTCCATTATTATCGCGGAAAGTGATATTTCTCAGGGTTGGACTAGCACCCGAAACATACATCCCACCCCCATCATCTTGATTTCCCGTTGTACCATTGGCATTACCACCAGTAATAGTAAACCCATCCAGAATAGAACTGTTACCCAGAGGAGTAGAAATCGTACCCGTCGCGCTTACGACGTGATACGCATTATCCGCAATACCAGACGCGCCAATCTCACCACTTAAAATCGTGGCATTACTGGCAATATTACGCTGATTACGGGCAGTTTCCGTTCCTGCAAAGCCGCCATAGATTGCTACATTATTTTTCAGGGTAAAGCTTGCAGTTCTGTCCGTTCCCGTAGTCGGTTTATACGTCCCCGCAGCCACCCAAATCTCATCACCAGCTTGTGCTGCAGTAATAGCACTTTGTAAACTGCCATAAGCATTGTTCCAAGCGGAGCCATTACCTGTTGAACTGGACTTAACGTAAAGAATAGCCATGATATACCTCGTGTGAAAAAGACGGTAGAGAGTTGATAGGGAATATCGACCCGAAACTTAGTTCGAGTTAGATAAAGTTGATAAGTAAGCGAATAGTGGAGAAAACTGTCTCTAAAGACA
>NZ_SFBY01000411.1:0-7569 GCF_007095505.1 Microcystis sp. M_QC_C_20170808_M3Col | reverse complement strand
CTTCGATTTTTGCCAATTGTTTTCGATCTAGAACGAGCTAATCAATTAAGTCTCTTGCCGGA
Organism: Microcystis sp. M_QC_C_20170808_M3Col; assembly: GCF_007095505.1. Classification (NCBI taxonomy): domain Bacteria; kingdom Bacillati; phylum Cyanobacteriota; class Cyanophyceae; order Chroococcales; family Microcystaceae; genus Microcystis; species Microcystis sp. M_QC_C_20170808_M3Col. The sequence continues at coordinate 7,507 of NZ_SFBY01000411.1, read as the reverse complement.
TAAGGATTTAGCCGATTTATGCCCCCTGATCGAACCATACCAAGTAACGAAGAACCTTAATACACATTTCCCTAACCACTGACGAACTTATTATCTGTCGGATAGGCTTCTAGCCTCTGCTTACTGGCAAAAGTGAGGGGCAGCCCGGGACAGACACTGATGCCAAAGGAAGAATAGACCTCTTGTAAAAATCAAAAATTGTTGTTAGGGTTAGGAGTCAGTAGCCGGTCGTCAGTAGTCAGGAGAATTAAGAATGAATAATAAGCAATTAAATGGTATATTTACAGATTTTATGCCATTTAATCCTTATTTTTGCCCTTTTTGAAACGTCAAAAATTAATTATGCAAGAGTTCTAGTCTTTAGTCAGAATATTTACTATCAGAGCAGCACAAGGCTGACGTTTAGGGGCAGGCTGCGATAGGATAAAAAAGTGCTAGATAAAAACTCCTCTCCCTTCTGGTCCTTAGTTGCGGGTCACTGGTTCAAGCTAATCTGTGGAGCTAGTTACCAGGATTTGCCCACGATTCGCAACCTCGCTTTGACCTATACTATCGCCGGGGCCGATTGTATTGATGTGGCCGCCGACCGAGCCGTGATTGTTGCGGCCAAAGAAGGCATCGAAACCGCCGAAAAAATCGCTGGATTATCTCCCAATCGACGACCTTGGTTAATGGTCAGTCTCAATGACGGGGAAGATCCCCACTTTCGTAAAGCTATCTTTAACCCGCAACTCTGTCCGGTCGATTGTCCCCGTCCCTGCGAAAAAATCTGTCCCGCTTATGCTATCGATAGGGGAGGAGTGATCGAACAGCGCTGTTATGGTTGCGGTCGCTGCTTACCCGTTTGTCCCCGGCAAATAATCGAGACAAAATCCCGTGTCTGTCAACCCCAAGAAATTATCCCCTTAATTATCGAAATGGGAGTCGATGCGATCGAAATTCATACCCAAGTCGGTCATGGAGAGGAATTTGCTCGACTCTGGCCAGCGCTCGCAACTGTCAGTAAAAACCTAAAAATCCTCGCCATAAGTTGCCAAGATCATGAATATATCATTGATTACCTCCACTATCTGCGAGAAACTATTTCACCCCTAAGCTGTCCTCTGATTTGGCAGACGGACGGCCGACCGATGAGCGGCGATATCGGCAAAGGAACCACCCACCCGGCTATTAACATGGCCAAAAAAGTCCTTTCCACCAATCTAGCCGGATTTGTGCAGTTAGCCGGGGGAACCAATGACCATACCGTGACCAAATTACAGCAACTGGGACTGAGAGAAAAAATCGCTGGTATTGCCTATGGAAGTTACGCCCGTTCATTGATTTTGCCAATTTTAGAGCATTTAGACCAGCCTAACCTTGAAAATGACCCCCAAGCCTACCAAGAAGCCGTTAAAGCCGCTTCTATTCTCGTTGCTCAATTAAAAGCCTAACCTTGGTCAAAAAACTATAATATTTTTTTGATTGACAACTAACCCCTAAATGTGTTAGACCCCAAGAAAATCTGGGAAATAAAAACAGCCAATTATCGCCAAAACCCTTTATTATTAATGCCAGAAACCCTACCCTCCTCTCGGATGCCAGTTACCGACGATTTAAACAAACTCTTGGCAATTCTACCCGCGCGGATTCGCGGCAAAATCGAGGAACACCCGCGGCAGCATCAACTGATCGAAGTAGTTATGGATTTGGGACGCATACCAGAAGCGCGTTTTCCCGATGGGGCGATCGATCTGGGGGACGAACCGATCTCAAAAGAAGAAATCCAGTATTCGATCGCCAGGGTGGGCAGTTTTAGCGGCGATAATCGCGCCGGGATTGAACGCACCCTGCACCGCATCAGTGCCATTCGCAATCGAGACGGGGAAATTATCGGTTTAACCTGTCGTATCGGTCGGGCCGTTTTCGGTACGATCACCCTGATTAACGACCTAGTGGAAACGGGTAAATCCCTGCTCTTGCTCGGTCGTCCGGGGGTAGGGAAAACCACCGCTCTCCGGGAAATTGCCCGAGTTTTAGCCGACGATCTCAATAAACGGGTAGTGATTATCGACACCTCCAACGAAATCGCCGGAGATGGAGATATTCCCCATCCGGCCATCGGTCGCGCTCGTCGGATGCAGGTGGCCCGTCCGGAATTGCAGCATCAGGTCATGATCGAAGCGGTGGAAAACCATATGCCGGAGGTGATCGTGATTGATGAGATCGGTACGGAATTAGAAGCTCTGGCCGCCCGTACGATCGCCGAACGCGGGGTGCAGTTAGTGGGAACCGCCCACGGCAATCAATTGGAAAATTTAATTAAAAATCCGACTTTATCGGATTTAGTCGGGGGAATTCAGGCAGTAACTCTCGGAGACGAAGAAGCACGCCGCCGGGGTTCTCAGAAGACCGTTTTAGAACGCAAAGCACCGCCCACCTTTGAAATTGCCATCGAAATGTTGGAACGTCAGCGCTGGGTCATCCACGAAGACGTATCCACTACTATCGACCAACTGCTGCGGGGCCGCGAACCAATTGCTCAAATCCGTTGGGTAGATGAGGAGGGAAAAGTACAGGTCACTCAGGAAGAACCAAAACCGGAAAAGTTGACCCCTTTGCGCGGCAATTATCTGCCGGAAATGGATAAACCCAAGGGATGGCGGGCCGATGGCCGGATGACTCCCGTGGACCGTTTTGGTGCAGGCCCACTCAACCGGGAAAACGATTTCGATCGCCTCCTCGAACAATCCTGGCTGCAGGAAGAACCGGAAACGGAAAAAGTCCGCGTCCCCGGTCCCAATGGCGAAGATTGGCCGGTTTATGTCTATCCCTACGGAGTCAGTCGCGCCCCGATCGAACAGGTAGTACAGGCCCTAGATTTGCCGATCGTTTTGACCAAAGATTTACAGGAGGCCGACGCAGTGCTGGCCCTGCGTTCCCACGTTAAAAATCAGTCAAAATTGCGGCAAATTGCCAAAGTAAGACAAATTCCCATCCACGGCATCAAATCCAATACCATGCCCCAAATTTCTCGGGGTTTAAAGCGGATTTTGGGCATTGATGACCCGATGAATCAGGAAGGTGCAGATCTGCGTTTATTTGCCCGCAGCGGCAGCGATGACGAGATCGAAGCTTTGGAGGAGGCCCGGTTAGCGGTGGAACAAATCGTTATTCCTACCGGCCAACCGGTGGAGTTACTGCCGCGATCGGCGAAAGTGCGGAAAATGCAACACGAATTAGTCGAGCATTACCGTCTCCAATCCGATAGCTTCGGAGAGGAACCGAATCGCCGTATTCGCATCTATCCAGCTTAGGAGTCGGGAATTTGCAGCGACGCACGCTCATCATTATCGGTACCGGGGCGGCGATCGGTGCGGTGGCCGTCCGGATTATGCCCGTCGGGGAATTCTCTATCCCTATCTTACCCATCCAGAGCCATCGGGTTTTAACTTCTTAAATTGGCTCTGGAGGGGGAATAGTCCCACCCCCGGCACTTGGAAGTTAGAAAAGGCCAATTTTTGGGCAGCAGGGGCTTTTGCTGCTTTATTAGGGAAAATTGCTCACTTAGAATCAAACCCTACCCCCACCGAAAAACTTTTTGCCGCAAACCCTAAATATAACTTAACTCAGTAAAAAAGACTTATTCGGATGGACAAGAAAGCCTTTTTTCAGCGCCTCTCGTCCTAATAACATCCGAAAACCCATGACATCGCGATTAGTCAAGGTTAATTCGATCGCCCATTGACGACCGCCAAGTAATACACTAGTTCTAATAACAGGACGTAGTTGACTTTGACCCCCAGAATTTTTTACCTGTCGCCATTCGAGGATTTCTGCGCTGGTGGTGACAGTGTGGTGACTATCTTTTTGGTAGGGATGAACTTGAAAGCGCAGCCAATTGCGATCGCCATCTCGAAAAGGGTGGAGATGAAAAGCGTGTAGGGCCGAGGAGCGAGCGCCTGTATCAATCTTGGCCTTTATTTTGGTAATGCCTAAATCAGGTAAATCGAGCCATTCTCGCCAACCGATGATGATTTTATCGGGTTTCATCCGTCTATTTAGGGTCTGCTGAAAAAGTTTTTCCTAGGGGCAGGGTGTAGGGTGTAGGGTGTGGGGTGTGGGGTTTTACCGATTTTGAGGTAGTCAGTTACCTAATTTTCAGGGAAAAAGTCCCTGAATTTTACCCCCGATCACCCCCAGGTCCGGCACTTTTTGATTGACAAAAAGTCTAAAAGCCTTATCCAACAAAGTTTTTAGATTTATTCAGCAAGCCCTATTTAGTTTTTTCTTCTTCAATCTCCCGCTGCATTTGGGCGATTTCTTCGGGAGTCATCGCTTCCAGGCGTTTTTTAAAGACGGCATCTTCGTAATCCTTGCGCTGTTTGCCGTAGGTCATATTATCGGTGGCAACTCGAAACAGATAGGTAAAAATCCAACCGATGACACCACCCACCAACACCGCTTGACTCCAAATTCCCGCCGAAGCACTATCTAAACCGGTTTTTTGTAGGATAATGTAGAGGATGCCGCCCACAGCAAACATCCCGATACCAATCCCGATGACATCGATGCGTCTCATGGGTTTTTTTGGTTGATAACTTAAGCTTTTAGGGTACGACGTTGGGGACGGAAGTTAAGGAAAGGACTTAACAACAGCATCCCGGGGAAGAAAAAGCTCATCAGAAAGTACATAAACCCTCTTTCCCAAGAAGAAGCCACATACCAGCGCGTATTGAGGTAGTAGTAGATAACGGCGGGAATGACGAGCAAATACAAGACACTGAGAGATAGGTAGATCAGGGCGATGATAATTGTTTCTTGCGTCAGAATTGATTGCATAAGGATTGATTTTTCTCAATAGCTGTCGGTGAACGGCAATTCACCTGCTGATTATTTTACCCCCTCTTTCCCCCTTTGTGGCGATCGAATTGGCGGGCTAAAATAATTTACTGAAAATACTCTTGCTAATTAAATTATTTGTGATATGATAAAAAATTGTCGGTTAAATAACGGGGGCGTGGCGGAATGGTAGACGCTACGGACTTAAAATCCGTTGAGCCTTATAAGCTCGTGAGAGTTCGAGTCTCTCTGCCCCCATCGATCGAAGTCTATATTTAGGGTTTGCTGAATAAATCTAAAAACCTTGTTGGGTAAGACTTTTAGACTTTTTTTCCCTCAAAAAGTACCAGGCATGGGAGTGATCAGGGGGAAAATTCCGGTACTTTTTCCCTGAAAATTAGGTAGTTGACCACCTGAAAATCGGTAAAACCCATCCCCCATCCCCCATCCCCCATCCCCCAACCCCCAACCCCCAACCCCCAACCCCCACCGAAAAACTTTTTCAGCAGACCCTATTTAAACTGAGTATTGGGTATTTTAGTACAAATGCCCAAACTGCCTTTCCCTGCCCCCAGGAAAAACTTTTTCAGCCAGCCCTATCTAAAATATCCAATAATTCTAGGGGATGATCAATGAGATGATCGGGGTTAAATTGAGTGAGAATTTGAGGGGAATTAAAGCCCCAAGCGACGGCCACCACTTGCACTCGACTTTTTTGGGCAGCAGTAATATCTCTAGTTTCATCGCCGACATAAATCATTTCATCGGGACAGAATTTATTTTGTCGGATCAGGCGATCAATAATTTTGTGTTTGCCGAATAAAGGCGTTCCCGAATAGATAAAATCAAATAAACTTAAGAGTTGATTATTTGCTAAAAAGATGGTGACGTTTTCTTTGGTATTAGAAGTTATTATTCCTAATCTATAGCCTCTTTCTTTAAGAGTGGCGAGGCAGTGATGCCAGCCATGGAAAGGTTTCAGACATTCAATTTGTTTATTTAATTCCCGTTTAACTCGATAGAGTAAAAAAGGGATTTTAACGGGGGAAACTTGGGATTGTTTAATAATTTCTTGGGAACTAAGGTTTTTTAGTCTGGCCAAATCTTCCTCGTTGATGGGTTGATAACCGAAATTTTTAGCCAAACGATTGACAATCTCCACGAAAGTATCGTGGGTATCGGCGATAGTACCATCAAAATCGAACACTACTACTTTAATTGTCATCTTGTACGGGGTGAGGGGAATGAGCTAAATTAGCTTGGGCATTACGTCGCCACTGCTGGGGTTTGATTCGACGCAGGGCCGACGAGATGAAACGACGATCCCACTCCTCTATAGTTAGATTAGCTAATTCATCCAACCTTGGCGAGAGGTTTTCCGGACGAGGTTGAAAATCCTCCACGTCGGTAACTTGGGCAAAACGTTGATTCCAAGGACAGACATCTTGACAGATATCGCAGCCAGCTACCCAACCTTGTAAATTCTTGGCAATTTCTGTAGGCAAAGTTACAGCACGATTTTCGATGGTATGGTATGCAATACAGCGATTAGCATCCACCACATAGGGACTAACTATTGCTTGGGTGGGACAAGCGCTTAAACAACGGCTACAGGTGCCACAATGGTCACTATGGGGTTGATCCGGTTCTAAAGGTAAATTAGTTAATATTTCTGCTAAAAACACCCAACTGCCGTAATTGCGGGTAATTAAATTACCATTCTTGGCAATCCAGCCGATCCCTGCTCTTTGCGCCCAGACTTTATCCTGTACCGGTCCGGTGTCCACATAGTAACGGGTTTGAATTTGCTCCCCCTGACTTTCTAACCATTGACTGAGGGCTTTTAATTTTTTACTTAATACTTTGTGATAATCCCGTCCCCAAGCATAACGGGAAATTTTGCCATGGTTTTGCTCTTGACTGTGTTGCTGGGGGGTGTAGTAGTTAAGGGCGAGACCAATTAGCGATCGCACTTCTGGCCAAAGAGTTTTGATATCCTGTCGTTTCGGGTTAGTCATCCAATCCATATCAGCGTGATAACCCCGCTCTAACCAGCTTTTTAGATGGGATACCGCCGAGTCTTGGCTGTCCACAGAGGCAATACCGACCCCATGGAAGCCCAACTCTAGAGCTTTTTCTTTGATTTGTGTTTCTGTCACCATAGAAATATCTTAAGTCAAGTATTTGTAACAATTATTGGCAATTATAAATTTTTTGTTACGTAATGGGCTGGTAAAGAGATAAGACTGACTGGTACTTGGGTAGTACAATTAGAGTAAGAATTAAAACAAATAACCATGGCTCAACCGATTACCATCGAAGATATCTATAAACTTTTTGAGAAAACTAACGAAAAGTTTGAACAATCACGCCAAGAATACGATCGCCGGGCTGCTGAAGCCAAGGACGAAGCCGATCGCCGGGCGGCTGAAGCCGATCGCCGTTTAGCCAAACTAGAGAAAACAGTGGCTAATACCAGTCGTGCTGTGGATAGTTTAACCACTCGCTGGGGAAGATTTGTCGAGGAATTAGTCGAACCTGCTGTTATTGGTTTATTTCGCCGCAAGGGTATCGATGTTAAAGAAACCTACAGTCGTGCCAGGGTAAAACGGCAAGGAATAGCCATGGAGATTGACATTTTAGCCGTCGATGAAACCGAGGTAGTTTTAGTAGAATGTAAGTCTCG
>NZ_SFBY01000410.1:0-7675 GCF_007095505.1 Microcystis sp. M_QC_C_20170808_M3Col | reverse complement strand
ATCAGTGATGCTGTAGGTTAAGGGGTTATTATCGGCATCGGTGGGGGTAATTGTGCCAACAAGAGTGTTTAAGAGGCTATTTTCGGGAACGGTGAGGGTAGTATCGTAGAGGACTGGTGGGCTATTTTGGACGAATTTCAATCAACTTAAAGTACAATCAAGAATGACAGATTTAAGTAACTTAATACAAGACTGGGCAAAAGATTTCCCGCGAAGACTGACACCAACCTATAATCAGCGTTATCAATTTCAGATTAGACATTGTGGTAATGAGGAAATTCGAGTCCGAGATGGAGGAGAAGAAATTTGGGCAGATGGCATTAATTATGAAACAGGAGAGCTTATGGAAGCTAAATTTATTGAAAATCCCGCTAATAGTCCCTAGGTTGATAATTCTAATGTACCCCCTTTTATTCGGACAAAAGTTCAAGGCGATATAGAAAATGAATTTCGTCGCTATGGAGCAGTCATTAATGACCAAAAAACCCCTGTGGTTAAGTTGTTAGTAATTGTTAATATGAGAGAAGCCGTACCATTTTTTGAAAAATTACTCCGTCAGTTTAATATTCTTGGTACTGTTGTCGTTTTACCTTAAGTAAAAAGGAGAAGTTTTTAATGGAATATCTTATTACACCAGACCAACCGACCCAATGGAAAATTAACACAGTAGATTTTATTGAAAATCTCGAAAAATCTTGGCATGATACCACGATTAAAACCCTAACTAATCCCGATGATTATTATAGCATCGAATGGGTTATTAAAATTCCAGAAAAAGGGACTAGATTAGATGGAGCATTACATCGAGATGGACAAGGAATTAGTTTGGATGGATATTTAGAAGATTGTGCTACTTTTGCCATTTGGTTTCAATCTCTTGTTCCTGAAAATCAAGAATTAATGTTTTATGATCAAGGCTATAATTACTGTTTAAAGTTACAGCCAAACACAGCAATATCTGACATCATCCAGCCATTTCTAAGTCAGTCAATTTCAGTATGAAACTCAATTAATCTAGGCAAAAAGACGTAAACGCTATCGCTTACGTCCCCTTTAAACATCAATTAATCATCGTCAATATCGTTTTGTTTGTGCTTTTTAGACAACAACGCCTCTAATCCTAAGTGGGAATAAATAATCAGTTTTTAATAACCGGATTTAGTATAATACCAAATCCGTTTTTAATAATATGATTAACTGCCGATCGAGCTTTAAAAACCCAGTTATGGATTGTTTCTTGCTGCTCTGGCCTCCCCGTTTCGACAAGGACACAAGTTAACTTGTGTCCTTTTTTAGTCTTAAAATCGTAAATTAGGCTAATCCGACTAATTTAGCGCTGTATTCCCACATTTTTGCGCCTCTTTCCTCGTCGCGAGCTTGAGGAGAAACCCTTTGAACAAAGGATTTACCCTCTTTTTTCTGACGATTGCCCCAACTCCAGTAAGCGCCGGATTGACGGTATTCGGGGTCAGCAACCACCATAGCGACTCTTTCCCCGGCTAACTCTTGGGAAACATAGCCACCGGTGATATTTTTCTGGAACCAGGGGAAAAACTGCTGGAAAAAGGGGTAATGGTTGCGGAAAAGGGGTGTATCGGCCACACAACCCGGATAGAGGGAAGTAAAAGTGATTCCGGTCGATTCGTGATAGCGTTTGTGCAGTTCCCGCATGGTGAGAACATTACACACCTTACTATCTTTATAGGCTTTGACCGATTCAAATTTTTTGCCGTCGGCCATGGTAATCGGCTCTTGGAAACCGTTGGCAAACCCGTCTAAATCGCCCAAATCGGGACGAGGAGGAATTTTACCGCCTAATTCATCGGGATTATGGGTGACAGTGCCGAGAATGACTAAACGGCGGTCGGGAGAGGGAGAATTTTTTAGATCTTCCAAGAGCAAATTCGACAACAGGAAATGACCTAAATGATTGGTGGCCATGCTCAATTCATAACCGTCGGGACTTCTTAAGGGTTCTTTGAGCAAAGGCAGATAGATAGCGGCATTGCAGACTAAAGCGGTTAGAGATCTGCCCAAGGCCCGGAAATTTTTAACGAAGCGCCGGACGCTATCGAGGGAACCGAGGTCGATAAATTCAATACAGTAGTTATCCCGGGGAATGTTCAACTCTTTGGCGGCCTGTTCCATTTTCGGGATATCCCGACAGGCCATAACCACAAACCAACCTCTTTGAGCAAGGGATTTAGCGGCGTAGAGACCGACTCCAGAAGTTGTCCCAGTAATGATCACCGTGGGTTTTTTATCTTGTATCATTTTTTGATAATTTTCGTTAATCGCTCTGGTCTAGGGAATATCCAAGGGATTCCGATTATAAATTTTATCGGTTGTCTTACCTGACCCCGGGGTTCGCTTTACATAACTTCAAATTTTCCTGAGTGTTCACTTATCAGTGATCAGGAGTCAGGAGTCAGGAGATAGTAGATAGGAGTCAGGAGTCAGGAGTCAGGAGTCAGGAGATAGGAGATTATTTTTATTTATTCTTCCCACTCCCCACTTCCCACTTCCCCACTTCCCCACTCCCCACTTCCCCACTTCCCCACTTCCCCACTTCATAATTCATAATTCATAATTCCCAATTAACGAATCGGTTTAGCTAAATCACCGACTTTAAAACCATTACCGGTAATGATGCGACCGACGCTAGATTGACCATCAGCTTCGACAATTTCGAGAGTGCCAATCGGTTGAGTAATCTGACGGATAACCTTACCCGTTTGCGGATCCTTGACCGTTTGAGTCGTCCGTTCGATGGAAATGCGTAAACCGACACGATAGCCTTCTCCCGTACCTTTATTGAGAATTACCTGATTTCCTGCCACGGCAGCCACTAAAGCGGTGACAGTCGGGAGCGAGCGAGGTGTAGCGGCGATTTGGTCGGCTTTATCATTGAGATTATCCACCACCTGCGCCACTGCCTTATCGGTGGCAATACTGAGTAATTTCCCTTCGTTGGAGGTTTGGGAACCACCCCCAACCCCTAAAACCACGGTTGAACCATCGGATTGATTGGCAGTACCATCTCCCTGAGCGGTGGTAATAATTTCGGCCGTGGTGGTATTAATTGCCCGGACATTTAACTTGACAAAAGCATCGGTTTCTGTCTTGGCCGTGCTAAAAATAATAAACGAGCCACCAGATTGTTTTTTTTGTAAATCGAATTGGGTAATCGAACCGATAATCACCACATCTACCCCTAAAATTTGCCCGATTTGAGCGGCAGTAGCGGCATCTACCCGTCCCGAAGCCCCCAAATTTTGTTCTCTGAGGACAGCATCAATGCGACTGCGCTCAATGACTGTATAGCGACCACTTTCCACCAATTTATTGACGAGAATATCACTGACACCACTGGCTCCACCATTGAGAAATGTTAACCACTGGGGATTACTGAGACCGCTATAATCGAAGTCTAAAACCGCTACGCGCACCTTTTCGCTTTTTTGGGCTAAGAGTAATGGTAAATTGTTAGAGATAGCTTGGGAGAAAGCCGGTGCGTTGAAGCTAAAACCCAAACTAGAAGCAACTCCCACAAGGGTAATCAGGGCAGAAAAACCACGGATACTATCTCGATCGAACATGATAATGGGTTCTCCAGTCAATATAGAATATAGATCATAATCATCTCAAAATTGCTCTAACTATCGAGAGTGATCAAGAGCGAGAATTTTGAATAGCAGTAATTAAACCTCTGACTTCCTCGGTTCCCTCGGAAGCTTCAAAGGAAGTGGGGAATTTACCCCTAGCAATCATCCGCAATCCCAAGGGGGCAATACTTAATAAACCCTGTAAATCGCGCCAATAATTGCCCAGCACATAGAGGCCGAATTTGCGTTCATCAACCCATCCCCCTGCTTTGACTAATTCCACTAAAACTTTCCGGTGACGAATGGGACGACTACTATCGTCCGACTTGCGAGCGAGTATTTCCTGTTTAATTTTACCGATTTGATCCATGGGAGCCACTTCCATGGGACAAACCGCATTACAGAAATAGCAACGCGTACAACCCCAAACCCCTGCGGTGCCTTGGTTATAAAGTTCTAGGCGACTTTCCTGATTACCATCGCGGGAATCCACTAAGGTGCGCTGCGCTTTTGCTAAAGCGTGGGGACCGACAAAATCGGGATTGACTTGCTTGGCATTACATTCCGAATAACAGGCGCCGCACATAATGCAGTTACCCATCTGATTGAGATTGGCTCTTTCTTCTGGAGTTTGCAGAAATTCTCGTTCGGGAATGGTGCGCGCTTGACTACTAATATAAGGTTCAACCTTTTCTAAATCGTCCCAAAACGGTTGCATATTGACGATTAAATCCCGAATAATCGGTAAATTCCCCAGAGGGGCGATCGTGATTTCGGGAATTTCTCCGACATCTTTTTGGCTAGAATGGTTTAATTCACTGGCGATATTTTTTTGACAAGCCAAGGCCGAACGGCCGTTAATTTTCATCGCACAGCTGCCACAAATTGTATTGCGGCAATTTTTACGAAAGGCCAAAGTTCCATCAAGTTCCCATTTGATGCGATTAAGGCAGTCGAGAATTGTATTTCCCGCCTCCACCTCTAGGGTAAAATTTTCTAGGTAAGGGGTGTCGTTGGGTTGTTGACGCAGAATTTTAAAAGAAACTTCCATACTCGGCACGGGGATGAGGGACTCCTAATACTCAGGATAATCGATGTTAACGGGCCAAAGGGGAGCTAGTAATGGTAATTAATCCTTAAGATTTTCCCCGGTCGGTTGAGCCAAGGAGTGGGTATCTAGACCTAATCATAGATGGGCAAGTCGCTCGAAAACAGTTTAATCACCCCGGATTTACTGCTCTGGGTCATTAGTTTTTTGCCAACTCCAACCACAAGTATAGTTTCTCAATTCCTTGCCAGGTATAGCTTGATCCGTTTTATGTCCTCACTTTCTCCTCCCTGTTTTCCTCGCACCCGACCAAAAATTGCGCGAGTCTTGGCCAAAAATTTCCTCTCCCCCACAAGGCCTACACTTACTACCTAGTCTGGGGTCTTCTTAGCACGATTGTCATCACAGAACCATCAGTTTTAAAAAATTTATTATTCCCCTCTAGACATTTTTGGCAAGATTTTTGGTATGATCAATTTGTCAGTGTAAACTTAATTGACAGCCAGTCAAAAATCAAGGAACATTTAAAAGTACCATGAATGATATCTCTCCTACTCCCCTAACCGGGAAAGCTCTACTTCAAAAAGTCAAAGAGTTGGCCCACTTACCCCGTCGCGAAACGGCAAAACGTTGTGGTTACTACTCCCAAAGTAAAGATGGCCAAGTTCGGGTCAATTTAACCGACTTTTACGATGCTGTTTTGGGTGCAAAAGGGGTTCCTCTCGATCCCGAAGGCACTAAAGATGGCCGCGGCCGCGAACCCACTTTCCGGGTTAGTGTCCACAAAAATGGTCAAATCGTCATCGGTTCCACCTATACCGAACAAATGAACTTGCAGCCCGGCGATGAGTTTGAAATCAAACTTGGCTACAAGCACATCCACCTCAAACAAACGGAATCAGAAGAATCGGTAGGAGCTTAAATAGGTTACGAAGTAGGGATAAGGATAAAAAAAATCGGCAGTCAAAAGGGCTAGTTTTGACAAGACCGACCAAAAAGACAATATAGATTCTTATCCCTAATTCTAACCCCTGACCGCCTCTTTCATCAACTCGAGGGGTTTTCCTTAAGCACTTTTTCTTCTTTTTCGCAACCCCCTAGAGATGGATTTTTGTTGGAGCTAGGCTTTACCAGAGCAAAGTTCCACAGTTATTCTATCCCTAGAGGGTTTGTTTTATGGGTGTTAGGGGTAGGGGGTAGGGAAATTTCAACTAATACCCCAAAACCCCACACCCTGCACCCCACTTCCCTAGCACCTAATTGACAATGGACATGGCTGCCTTAATAAAAATTATTATTTTCCTGTTAGCCTGGTTAATTTTCTGGCTGCCGATTGCCATTGTTTTAGGGAGTCGTTTGGGATGGCAACCGCTGCAAGGTACAAAACCTGACCAGAAATTGCCACTGGTGGCCTCTCTTTACGCATTGGCTCCCTTAGTTATCTGGGGATTATTAAAGATAGAGGGGAGCAGCCTCCATAATTACGGATTAATTTGCTCATTTTCCCTATTTATCTCCCTAACTAAAGGATTAATCCTGGCAGTGGTGGGATTAGGGATAATTTTTTTCCTAGAGGGGATTTTGACATGGGTACATTGGCAGCCCAAAAACCTCACTCGCGCTTTTTCCTTGAGTTTACCCCTGTTGATAGTGGCCCTCTGGGTGGGTATTACCGAGGAATTAATCTTTCGGGGCATCTTTTTGAGCCAATTAAGCCAAGAATACGGTTTTTGGGTGGCGGGAGCCATTTCTAGCCTAATTTTTGCCCTGCTGCACCTGCTTTGGGAACGTCAGCAAACTCTGCCGCAACTACCAGGTTTATTTCTGATGGGGATGGTTCTGGTCTGGGCCAGGGCGATCGATCATGGTAGTTTAGGATTAGCTTGGGGACTTCATGGCGGTTGGGTATGGGGATTGGCCTTGCTAGACAGTGCCGAATTGATGTCTTACAGCGATTCTGGGTTAGTTTGGGTTAAAGGTATCTATAACCAACCTTTAGCCGGTTTAGCAGGCATTCTCTGCCTCTTGGGGACAGCTTGGGGGTTAAACCTGCTTCAGTAGCCAAAAGCCGGTAAAAGTGCGACCGGAATCATCCGGTTGTATGAGGAGAAAGTGCAAACCTTGGCTTTCCTCTTTGGTTGCTTGATAAGCATTGGCTGCCCGGGCCACTTCTTCATCTTCGTAGGTCAGGAAAATCCAACGCTCATTGAGACCCGATTCCAAGACTAAACCGCCCGATCGCCCCGTTTCTGTGGGAATATGAGCGATAAATACCGGGTTAATTTCCCCTAACCAACGAGCGATCGCCAAAGATTTTTTACCACCGGTAATAACCACACCGGGGATCGTTAAAGTGGAGGCTAAACCTAGTTTTAAAGGAGAAAAGGCCTCTGGTAGGGAAAGAATCGGTATTCGGCGATCGCAAAAAAAGTTAACTAAATCAACGGCGGGAAAACGAGCAAAACGCCACTCTTGACCTAAAAATTGGTCGGGTAGGGGTTGTGGTGGAGGAGAGTCGATATTTATGGGGATTTGCCGTAATTCTAGCTGTTTTTTGAGGGCGTTAACGTGACGGGTTAACTCGATTTTGATCTGTAAATTTTGACCCGCGAGGAGAAATAAATTGGCGCATTGGGGGCGAAAAACTTGGATAATTTCTGGGGAGGAGACTTGACAAGCTTGCTGTAACTGTTGGGTTAACCAGTCGCTATTAGCTTGCGATTGGGGACAGGAATTTTCATAGATAAGATGACCGAGAGGATCTGAAATTAACAATTGCCAGACTGTGCCAAGAGGGGAAGAAGATGAAGATTTATAAAAATCCGCTTGCCAAATAGTCATAATTCAGTAAAAAGTCACCAGTAAAAAGTCAAAAAATGGTCAGGAGTAGAGGTAAACTAAAAATTTTACCGAAATTTTGGGTTAAAGCCCCGTCCTTTTAGGACGGCTTTTTAAACTATAGCTTGTTAACTTAACTTTTATTGTGCTATACTGATTTTATCTAAGTACCCCCTGCGTAAAA